>CAYROP010000017.1:0-21501 GCA_964426075.1 uncultured Gammaproteobacteria bacterium
ATTGCCCTTCCAAGGCGAAGACAGGGGTTCGATTCCCCTCACCCGCTCCAATTTTTCCAAAAAACATTTTCCTTTTAAAAATAATTACTATTGATATTTATCTTATAGTAAGATATGATATGTGGCTTGAATATTATCAAAATTGAAAAAATTTCTATGGCTTATAACTATATGAATAAAAATATGCAAAATAATTCAGTAGCTTTCTATTATTTAAATAATTTTTTAGAAACTAAATTGCCTAAAAATTTAGGAAAGACACTTGTAGTTACTACCGATTTGAACTTAGGAATTGTTGAGAAGTATGTTAAATCGTTTGATTTGCTTTTGTTGACACCAAAATCATTCTCAGTCAGAAAAATTTCTAAGATGAAATCAGATAAATATACAACCATTATTGTTTTAAACGCATTTAACTCAGTTTTTGATTACGAGAAATTATTAATTGAATTAGTTAGACTTCTTAAAAATAATGGGAAAATATTTATTACGCTCAGCTCGAACCCTTTCGAATCTAAAAAATCATTTGGGTTTTGGGGATTTACTGAAGCTTCAACCAGATATTTGTTAAGTAAATATTTTAGAAAATCCGACTTAATATTTGAAGGTTATGGAAATGTATTAGCAGGCAGATATCATCTAGATGGATTAAGCGTGTCTGGGTTGAGTAAAAAGCAATTAAATTATTATGACCCTTACTACCCTTTAATTATTAGTGTTGTCGCTAAAAAAGGATCGAGCAAAATTGTTAAAAATTTGCCAACAGTTGGTCTCGAAGATAAAAAAACCATTAAGCTTGGTATTGCAACAAAATTTAAACGTGCTTATTACTTTTTAGATAAACCATTAGATGTTGCTAGAGTGTTAAGGGGTACTTTTGTAAGAAGCTTTAAGACAAGATCTGGATATTTAAGAAAAAAAGATTTAAAGCCAATTAGTGACATGTATGGATTTGATCGTGGCAAGCCGGTTGACCGAATATATATTGAACAGTTTTTAAATAAGAATAAAAAATATATCAAAGGTGTATGCCTTGAAATTGTTGACAGTCATTACACAAAAATGTTTGGCGGGGAGAAAGTTACAAGGTTCGATGCTTTGGACATTTTTCCTTCAAAGAAAGCAAACATTCATGGAGATTTAAGAAACCTTACCCAGGTTGAATCGAATAAGTATGATTGTTTGATAATTACACAAACATTTAATGTGGTTGACGATTATTACGCAGCAATTGCTGAATCTTACAGAATTCTAAAGCCTGGAGGCGTTCTGTTGGTTACTATGCCCACAATTAGCCCTTGCCAGAATTTAAAAGTAAATATGTGGAGGTTTAGTAATGAAGGTATGCAGTTTGCTATTTCTAAATATTTTGGGAAAAAGAATGTTTTTTCTTGTGGATATGGTAATTTAGAAGCAGTTAAGGCTTTTTGGGTAGGTTTGGCAAAAGAAGATATGACCGAGAAAGAGATTGCTAAAAGAACCAATGGTGTTCCTTTAATAATCGGTGCGGTTGCAATTAAAAAATGATGATTAAACAATTAAAAAAAACAATATTTAATACGATTTTAGAACAGGACTATCACAGTCCAGTGTCGAGTGATTTATCAAGTAAGACTGTAGTTGTGACAGGAGCAAGTCGCGGAGTTGGCAAAGCCATTGCTAACGCGCTATTAAATGAGGGTGCAGAATTAGCTTTGATTTCAAGAAATATAGATGAGATTAAAGGTAATTTTAAAGACTCGGATAGGGTTTTGTTAATTAGTGCCAATTTAACTAACGAAGCAGAAGTTAACAGCGCGATAAAACGTATTCTTGAAAGATTTGGAAAAATTGATGTTTTGGTTAATAATGCAGGTATTAATATTCATAAATCGCTAGAGAACGTTACGAAAGATGAGTTTGAGTCTGTAATCAATCTAAATTTAACTGCAATTTTTATGCTTTGTAAAAATGTGGTGCCAATATTAAAAACACAAAAATTTGGTCTTATAATAAACGTTGGGTCAAAAATTAGTCATAACACTAACGTCGGTCCGAATAAGGTTACGTATGCAACGTCAAAATATGCACTTGAGGGATTTTCGTTGGCTTTGAATAAAGAACTTCAACCATTTGGTATAAGGGTTAGTTGTTTGATGCCTGCAACCATAAATACATTCGTTAGTAAAAAGGCTAAAATTTTTATGTCTCCTTACGACATAGCTTCGGTAATAATTATGATGATAAAGTTTGAAAAAATTAACTTTGAAAGCATGATTTTTTCTTCAAGCAAGCAAAATATTTAACTTGTTCAAAATTTAGAAAAAAAATAGCAAAAGATTTAAAACTTGTTTATAATACTTCAATTGTTAATACGAATAACTATATATAACAAACTGTATTAAATATATTAGATAAGAAAGAATAAAACTTACGAACCAAGTTTAGGAATAATTTCCACTGCTCAAATTTTTGGTTGATAAAATATGAACTTACCTTACGAGGATAAAACCTCGACTGTGACGATATTCCCATTTATGCTTATTAGTTTGCTGTCTGGTGTAAGCGGGTTTTTTATATACAAAATAATGTTTTCAGCTCGTGGAGTTGATTGGGTGACGTTTGGTCTCTGGATATTTGTATCAGTGTTTTGTTTATTTTCTTTAACAAAGTTTGTGTATTTAAATGTTCGTGTCGAACGAAAGAACCTTCTTGTTTCGTGGGGTATTTTTGGTGAATCAATCCCAGTTTCAGAAATTTATCGACTCAAGATTAAAACTGCGGGATTCTCTGACTTTTTCACCGCACTTTTTAGCCTTGGATCTTCCAAAAATCGTAGAGAATTTGTGAATAGAAAAGGTGTTGGAGTGGAATTAAAAGTTAAAGGCGGAAAATCGTATTTTATATCAACTGATAGACCAGAAGAGTTGGTTTCAATAATACTTAAAGCTCAGTCATTGTAATTTTCAATTTGTTAGAATTGAGAAATGAAAGTATTTCAGTTGGTTTTTGTATCTGTAATTACCCTTTTTGTTTTTGGTTGTGCAAAGGAAGAAGTAAAAGTTGAGGTTGCTGAGTCTAAGAGTGTGGTTTTAACTTTAGATGAAGTTGCAAAACATGCCTCAGAACAAGATTGTTGGATAATAATTAGAAATAAGGTGTACGGTGTTACAGATTTTATTAACGAACACCCAGGCGGTAGTTTTAGAATAATTCCAAGTTGTGGAAAAGATGCGACTGAGGGGTTTGAGACTCAAGGTGGTCGGGGGTCTCATAGTCAGGATGCATATCAGCTGTTGCCAGAGTATTTAATTGGTGAAATTGGGGCAACAGTCGAAGTGAAAAAATAAATGGAAGAACAACTGCCCAATCAGCAAATTTCATTTTGGAATAAACACTTAGTTAAGTTTTTATTTTTTGGTATTTTTGTTGTTGCAAGCTTGATGCGTTTTGTTGGACTTTCCGACGGAAGGAGCTTTGATGTTGATAAAGTGGCGATAAAGGAAATTGTTCAAGTTCAGCAGATTGATGGTGTAGTGGTTTATCAAAATTGGCCAATGTTACGTTTGGAAGGAGCAAGATTTGGTATTCCAAAAGGTTTTGTGCATAAAAATAGTGATCCATTTTTTGAAAGCATTTTGCCATCGTTTTTAATTTATCCAATATATTTAGCTTTAAATTTTGATTTAGAAAAAGTAATTTATGTTTACTCAGTTGTCGGTGGATTGACTGCTGCATTTATCTTTTTATCAGCACAGCTTTTTTTAACAAAGTTTAAGGCTATTTTTGCTGGAATTTTTTATACATTTGGATTTTGGCCAATATTTGAGTCACATTTATTACTTAACTTATCCTTTTCTCCATTACTTAGTATTTTAGTTTTTTATTTCACGGTGAAAATTATTAAATATGGAGGGAATTATAAAAATTGGATTTTTTTGACACTATTTTTATCACTTTTAATTCAGTTTCAAGCTATAAATATTTTGTTAGCATTTGCAACTCTGATAGCTATTTATTTGTTTCGTAAGCCAGGGGTATTTTTGCCATGGAAAAAGAGTTTGTCGCTAGTTATTATTTTTATTTTCTTTAGCTCGCTGTTTATTTTTGCTGAAGTTTTGGGTGGTTTTGAACAGACACAAGCGTGGCTTGGTTATTTACCTAGAATGTTGCTAATTAATGTCGTTGACTTATATAAAGATCTTTTTATATCGATCGGTCAGGTAATTACGATATTTGTGCTACCAATGGTAAAGGTTGAGGTTTTTTATAAATGGTTAGTCGGATTAATTTTTATTTTGGGACTAATTTTGAGACTTAGATTCTTAAAAAAATCTAGCCAGAAACATACCGTAGAATATTATTTTTTAATTTTGCTTGTGGTGTGTAGTCTTATGATTTATTTTAATTATTTGGCATATTTTAAAGGTCAAAGCTATGATTTTACTTTGGTGAAAAGTATGGGATTTTTTTGGCCCATTTTAACGATATTTTTGACTTATTCTATAGCTAAATCTTATAAAGATAAATATTTTCCAATTACTGTAATTGTCGGCTTTTTAATATTAATGAATTTGTTAGTTTGGGGAAAAAATTTGGATTATTCCAAGTTAATAAACACTAGTTACAAATTAAAGACTCAAATTGTTGAAATGGCGGTATTTAATGCTAAAGACAATAGGTCTGAATTGCTTTTAGAGTTAGAAAATTTTAATCAGTCAGTTTTTGTTTTTTTACTAAATCAAAGGAATTACTTTTTCTTGGATAGAATAAATGGTTCTGAAATTAATGTTGTAGATATAAAAATGAAAGGCGATAAGGTTTTGTATGGATCGTCAATTGGCAAAGATATTGTTTTTGTTGGAGAACGTTCATTTATTCCCAGTACATACGCGAATGAGATGAAGTATTTTGTGATTTCTGATAGTAATAACTCGAATCAGTTTGGTACAGAAGTTGATAAAGTTGAAGATATTAGACTATATCAATCCAAATAAACTTACAATGTGCGCCCGGCAGGATTCGAACCTGCGACCCTTCGGTTCGAAGCCGAATACTCTAATCCACTGAGCTACGGGCGCAAAAAAGTTAGTTATAGAGATGAATTATACTCTATATTATTTCCATTGATTATTGTTTGTTTTGGTTAACCCATAATATTTTACGTTATTTTTAATCTAATTGTACTCAATATGTTGAATTTAGATTAAGTTAATGCTATAATTCCGCGTCTAGTGTTGTGCTGTTTCGGCAGTATAGTTTTTTGTGTATAAAATATTTATTAAAAATAACTTATAGTAATGAAATTTTTAAACAAAATCACCTCTAGAATTAAGAGGTTTTTTGTCAACCCATCAATTGAACACATTAATCCCTTGAAAAAAGGGTCAATGATTGGTGCAGGAGTAAAAAAACTAGAAAAAGAGTTTGTTACACATACAACCTTAAAAACACACAAGTCTGCTGTACACACATTTGTTTTTTGGCAAAAAATGTTTCTGGCTTTGTTAATAACATTTTTATTATTTGGATTAGTTTGGAATTGGTTATTAACTTTTCAAATTGTCGTTGCAATTCTTACGGTCATATATTTTGTGGATGTTTTGTTTAACTTTTTCTTAGTTCTAAAAAGTTTACATTTACCACCAGAACTTGATTTTGATGACAAAGAACTAGCGACTATAGACGAAAAAGATCTTCCAATTTATACGATTCTGTGTCCGATGTACAAAGAAGCTAAGATTATCCCCTCGTTTTTGGACGCAATTTCTAAACTAGATTGGCCAAAAAATAAGCTTGATGTGCAATTACTTCTTGAAGAGGATGATCTTGAAAGTATTCAGGCCGCAAAAGATTGGGGTTTGCCAAACTATGTAAGAGCGGTCGTTGTTCCTCATTCACAACCAAAAACAAAACCAAAAGCATGTAACTATGGATTAAATATTGCTAAAGGTGAATATTTAGTAATTTATGATGCTGAGGATATACCAGACCCTAAACAGCTAAAAAAGGCTTATTTGGCATTTCAACGTGTGGACAGAAATGTTGTTTGCTTACAGGCAAAACTTAATTATTTTAATCCTCATCAGAATTTTATAACTCGTTTATTTACTGCTGAATATTCTCTCTGGTTTGATGTTGTCCTACCTGGTTTGCAAGGAATTAATACAAACATACCACTTGGTGGAACCAGTAATCACTTTAGAATTGATGACCTTAAGACTTTGGAAGGTTGGGATCCTTTTAACGTGACCGAGGATTGTGATTTAGGTGTTAGGTTGTTTATGGAGGGTAAAAAGACTGCGGTAATTAACTCAACCACACTTGAGGAGGCAAACAGTAAATTTAAAAACTGGTTAAGACAGAGGTCAAGATGGATTAAAGGATATATGCAAACTTATTTAGTTCACATGCGTAATCCTTATCAACTCGCCAAAAAACAAGGTATTCATGCACTGTATTTTAATTTGGTAGTTGGGGGAAAGATTGCGTTCATGTTTATTAACCCCTTCTTATGGTTAGCTACGATTGCATATTTTGTTCTTTATTCTCAGCTAGGTTCGATAATTGAGTCACTTTTCCCTTCTTATATTTTTTACATGGCCTTATTCAGTTTGGTTTTTGGAAACTTTTTATACATGTTCTATTACATGATTGGTTGTGCAAAGAGAGACCATTGGTCAGTAATTAAATATGTATATCTTGTTCCTTTTTATTGGATTATGACTTCGATTGCGGCTGTTATTGCACTTCATCAATTGTTTTTTAAGCCTCACTATTGGGAAAAGACTGTTCATGGATTACATCTAAAAAAAGAAAAAGAGTTAGTTGTTGACTCAGTTGTGGGAGTAATTCCAGATCCAGTGGCACTGGGAAATAGTTTCGCGTTTTGGCAGCTTTTAAATATTCGTGGAGTGAAGAAGCTAATGTCCAACAAAATAGTCTTAGGTGGTTCGATTATGCTTTTGGCTGACATAATTACCAATATCGCAAACTTTGTTTACAATACTGTACTAGGGAGAAAATTATCT
This sequence comes from uncultured Gammaproteobacteria bacterium, assembly GCA_964426075.1. Lineage (GTDB taxonomy): Bacteria > Patescibacteriota > Microgenomatia > CAYQLK01 > CAYQLK01 > CAYQLK01. The sequence goes on from CAYROP010000017.1 coordinate 7,011, forward strand.
TTTGAGGAGTTTGGGGTAATCAGTTTGTTTTCAAGTATTTATTTAATCGCGTATATTCCAATTTACGCAATTTCATCTGAGATTACTAGGCATAGTGCCTATTTACTGGGAAAGTCAGGTTCTAAAGGAAAAGCGTTTTCATATCTTTCAAGTTTAACCAAATATTCAATAATTTTGGCTATTATTGCTACTTTGGCTTGGGTTGGATTAATTCCATACATGTCAAAGTTTTTTAATGTTCATAATGTTGAGCCATTTATTTTATTTGCTCCAACTTGGATTTTTGGGATTGCAGCGGCAAATGCGGCCGGTTACTTAAAGGGAGTACTGTCATTCCCGATAGTTGGAGGAATGTTATTAATGGAGTCGCTCACAAAGTTAGGATTAGCTATGATTTTGGTTTGGAGTGGAAATAGTCATTTGGTTTATCTCGTTATACCTGTTTCGATTTTATTGTCGTTTATGTTTGGATATGTTTTTATTTTCCGTACAAAGCCAGAAGTACTAACTGAATCTGAAGCGAAGTTTAACTATAAATTTTCTCTAGCAACCAGTCTTAATAGTTTTGCGAATATTTCATTTTTAGGATTTGATGTATTGTTAGCAAAACATTACTTAAGTCCATTAGAAGCTGGTCAATATGCCATTTTGAGCTTGGTTGGTAAAATAGCGTATTTTGCTGGATCTTTATTTTTCCCTTATGTGATTCCTGTTATATCTCACAATTTAGGGGCTGAAAAAAGCAATAAAAATGCATTTATGTTTTTGTTCGGCATTACTGCATTTTCACTTTTAGGTGTATTTGTATTTTTAGGCATTTTTGGCAATGTCTTAGTTCCAATGTTGTTTGGAGAGAAAACAAATGTGATTTTAAAGTTTTTACCGATTTATGTATTAACAATTGTTATATTTACGATTACACGACCAATTATTAACTTTTTCTTAGCAAATGAGCGATATTTGTTCAGCTATTTGGGAATATTTTCTGTCGCTTGTCAAATAATATTTGTATGGTTTTTGCATGGCAATTTAAGTGAGTTTGTTTTGTCAATGTTTTTTACCGCAATCGCGAGTACTGCAATTTTAATAATAATGTTTGTCTTCCATGACACGATTATCTCTTTAAAAGAGAACCTTGTGGATTTTTTCCAATTGTTTACAAGCAAAATAAAAATCAAAAGAAATAAAGAAAGTTTTGGAAAAAGAATATTAATTTTTAATTGGAGAGACACAAAACATGTATGGGCTGGAGGTGCTGAAAATTATATTCATGAGATTGCAAAACGTTGGGTTAAACAGGGATATTCAGTAACTGTTTTTTCAGGTAATGATGGAAAATCTGATAGACACGACCAGATTGACGGAGTGAATATTGTTAGGCGTGGAGGTTTTTATACTGTATATGTTTGGGCATTTATTTATTATTTTGTTAGGTTTAGGAAATATACAGACATTATTGTCGATTCTGAGAATGGGTTACCTTTCTTTACACCAATTTATAGTAGAAAAAAGAAATACTTATTAATTCATCATATTCATCAAGATGTTTTTAGGCAGCACCTTAGTTTGCCTTTTTCAATAGTTGCAAGATTTTTGGAATGCAAGTTAATGCCTTTGGTTTATAGAAAACAAGATGTCATTACTGTTTCTGAATCTTCACGGCTTGAAATTGAACGCTATATGCCCAATAGTTTTTCTTCAGTGCAAATTGTTAATCCTGGTATTAATTTTGTTAAAAGTATTACTAATTCAAAGACTAAAGAGCCGTCGATCGTTTATGTTGGTAGACTTAAACCGTACAAAAATATCGATGTTGCAGTGCGTGCTTTTGAAAAGATTGTTAAGATCTATCCTTTGGCAACCTTTAAAATTGCAGGAACTGGAGAATCGTTTGATGACCTAACTAAACTAGTTACTGAGCTTGGTCTCCAAAAAAATGTCAAATTGTTAGGTTTTGTATCAGAAATTCAAAAGGCAAATTTATTAAGTGAGAGTTGGGTGATGGTACAACCGTCAATGGTTGAAGGCTGGGGTATAACTGTAATCGAAGCTAATAGATATCGTACACCAGTTGTTGCATCTGATGTTAATGGACTTAGAGACTCGGTTGTTGATGGAAAAACAGGGTATTTAGTGTCTGTAAATGATTCAGATCAATTTTCTGAGAAAATTATTAAGTTAATAAAAAACAAAAAATCTTTGTCCTTGTTTAGTAAAAATGCAAAAGAGTGGTCTGATAAATTTTCATGGGATATTAGTGCAGAGAGATTTCTAAGCATTATTTCCAAGTCCAAAGCAGAAAATCAAAATAAAAAATTAGAGTTAATTGCTGTCAAATAAAAAAATGAATACTCTATCAATTGGAATTGCTGCATATAATGAAGAAAAGAACATTGCTTCCCTTCTTAGGACCTTGATTAACCAAAACTATAGAAGTATTAAGTTAGATAAAATTATTGTTTATCTTGATGGGTCGACTGATAATTCTTTAGCAGAAGTTAAAAAAATTAAATTTAAAAAAATTAAATTAATTAATGCCAAAAAAAACCATGGAAAAGCATATGGACTCAACCAAATTATTTCTGGAGTAGAATCAGATTGTTTGGTGTTATTAGATGCGGATGTTAGTTTTGATAAGAATTTTATTTACAAATTAACTAAACCAATTTTTGATAAAAAGGCTGATTTGACTTCAGGTGGAATTGACCCTATTAAAGAAACTCATTTTCTACCAAAGGTTTTGTGTCATTCTTTTACAATTAAAAATGACATTTTTGAAAGTTATAGAAATGGAAATAATGTTTATACTTGTCATGGTGCACATAGAGCATTTTCAAAAAAATATTATTCTCGGATAAAATTTAATGACAATACTTGTGAAGATAGTTTTAGTTATTTATTTTGTATTTATAATGGTTATATTTATCAATATGTTAAATCGGCAAGAATCGATTTGAAATTACCAACCAATTTATTTGATCACAAAAAACAAAGTCAAAGATTTTTTAGCTCAATTTTAGTTTTGCACAAACATTTTAATAAAAAATTTATCGAGGATTCCTTTAAATTTCCAAAGGTGATTTTTGTAAAGCAACTTACTAAATGGTTATTTAAAAACCCGATTTTAACAATGTCGTATATCTTTTTAACGGCTTGGATGATTCTAGAAGCAAGAATTAAAAATAACCGAATTGATTCTTGGTCCCCTTCGATAACTACTAAAAATTTAAATTAAATTTAAAATATGAATTTTTTAATACAATTCCGAAATTTTGTTTACTTTATTTTATATTTTATTAATTTGGTAATAACTCCTTTTTTACCTAAACAAATTCTTATTCTGTGTTATCACGGTATCAGTAAGGACGCAAAATGGAGGTTTGATGTTAAAAAGTCAGAGTTTGTGAAACAAATTGAATATTTATCCAAGAAGTACGAGTTTAAAGATGTTTTATGGTTAGAGAATTATTTAAGTTCTAACCAAAAACTTACGAAAAACACTGCGATTATTACCTTTGATGATGGATATAAGAGTGTTTTGGAAATAAGTGGTGTTTTATCGAAATATAAAATTGTTCCTACTCTCTTTATTCTTTCTGAATCTAACAAAGTGGTTGAATCTGAGGTAGGTACGAAAGTTGAGTTTTTAACTAAGTCGGATATTTTAAAATTGAAAACTATGGGATGGATTTTTGCAAGTCATGGTGAAACTCATGCAAATTTTTCTAAGCTTAAAATGAATGAATTAAAGCGTGAAATTGTTAATTCTAAATTAACACTTGAAAAATTATTAGAGGATAGTATAAAATACTTTGCCTATCCAAAGGGAAACTATAATTTACAAGCTTTGCAAATTGTTAAGACTGCAAAATACAGACTAGGTTTTTCAATGGACGATGGTTTTATAAGTCGAAGGTCGAACAAATTAACAGTTCCAAGAGTTGGAATTGATAATTCACATTCGATTGATAATTTTAAAGCTACAATAACGCCAACAGTTGTTTATTTTAGAATGTTGGCTAAAAAGATAGGTTTGCAAAGATTGTTTATATAAAAATATGAAAACTATAAAATCTATTGGAATAATTGGTCATAAGGGAGTTGTTGGTTCGACAATGCTCAATTATTTTAAAAAAAATAAAAATTATCAAACTTTTGGATTTGATCTACTTGAGCCAGAAAATAAGGACAAGGTTGTATCAGCTGATGTGGTATTTGTTTGTGTTCCCACTCCTTTTGAGTTTGACAAAAAAATATACAATATCGATATCGTTAGAGATGCACTATCAATGCTTGATGACGGAGTGATAGCTTGTATAAAAAGTACAGTTCCAATTGGTACTACTCAAAAAATGCAAGAAGAGTTTCCAAACTTAAAAATGCTTTTTAATCCTGAATTCTTGTCAGAGAATTCTCGTGATGAAGATTTTAACATTCCCGATAGACAATTTATGGGTTACACAGAAAAGTCTATAGATGTGTCTGACTTGGTTTTAGATTTACTACCGAAAAGTCCATACAATATCTCGATGCCTTCGAAAGAAGCTGAATTGCTTAAATACATAAATAATCTTCACGGGATTTTGGAGGTAATGGAAAGTAATCATTTCTTTGAAGTGTGTCAAAAAGAGGGATTGGATTATGATAGGGTTTTAGAGGCATCTTTGCAGGCAAAATGGGTTGGTGTACCGATGAATCCCGGACAAGGCAGACATTATAGAAAAATTTTTCACAAAGGTTATCGCGGTGTTGGTGGTAAATGTTTCCCTAAAGATTTGAATACGTGGGTTAAGTATTGTGCAGCTAATGGAATTAACTCCGAATTAATGGATGCTGCGCTTAAAATGAATATCAGAATATTATCTGAACAAGGTTTATCTGAAGAAGAAGTACAAAAACTATAACTATGAAAACTAAAGGTCGTCTTGATGTAGTAGTTAAATATTTTTATCCAGTGGCCGCTGGTATTGAAACTAATGTGTTAGAAACATACACTGTTTTAGCAGAAAAAGGATGGGATGTAATTATCCACACTTCACGCGATGAATACTTGCAAAAGGGCCATTTACCCGAAAATGACACTTATAGAGGGCTAACTATCAAAAGATATTCTTTTAACAAATTTGGATATTTTCCTGATATAGATTGGGATACAGCTGATTTGGTTTGTTTGCATAATTTTGACATTTTTCCTCATCTTAGAATTTTACTTTATTCCTTGGGAAGGAAACTTATTGGAAAGAAAAAATATTCTTTAATGTTGACACCTCATGGGGGATTTAATCCAGAATGGTCAGTTTTTCCTTGGAAACAAAGACTAATTAAACCTCTATACCATTTCACATTAGGTACTATACTTGTTAACTTAGTAGTAGATGGAGTTAGAGCGGTTTCAAATTGGGAAAGAGCCGAAATGATCAAGAAGGGTGTATTAAAAAATAAAGTTGTAACGATTGATAATGGAATTGAAGATGAAGCGTATAAAGATGTTGAAAAGTTATCCAGCAAAGATATTAAAAAGAAAGTAGAGTCTTTCGGTGATTATATTATTCAGGTGGGAAGAATATATCCAATAAAAAATTACGAAACTACACTAACTGCATTATCAAAGACTAAAAATTTGCATTATGTTATTGCTGGTCCGGTTAGTGATAGTGAATATTTTGAGAAGCTACAAGCTCAAATTAAAAAATTAAAACTAACTAATAGAGTTCATTTTGTTGGGGTTATACGAGGAATTGATAAGTATTATTTGATTAAAAAAGCTCAAATGATGGTTCATATGGCAATTTGGGAAAGTTTTTGTAATGTTGTTCATGAGGGATTAAGTCAGGGTTTGGTTTGTATTGTTGCAAACAACACGGCTTTACCTTTTCTGATTAAAGATGGCGTGAATGGCTATTGCGTTAAGACAAAAGACGCTGATGTTTTGGCTGAAAAAATAAATTATGTTTACGAAAACCAAAATTCTCCATTTGTGGTTAAAATGAAAGAAGTTAATAGGAAGTATGGACTTGAAAATTCTTGGAGAAAAGTCGCCGCTCGAATGGATTCGTTTTATCGTAAGACACATTCAGTTAATTAATAATAAATTGAGTATGAAACTATCGACCAAAATACTTAGCCGTATTTGGCTTAGTTTAGTAGCAATTATTGTTGTTTTAATTGTAGTTGGAGTAATTAAAGGTAGAGATGGCAATCCCTCCGAAACTGAATTAAATTCTCCAGAATGGAAGGATAATGGACCTTTTGAATTATCGCCTGATCGAGGTAGATATGCATTAACATATTCTGTTGCGGAAAATAAATCTGTATTTTATTCAATTCCTATCGCTCAGTTCGCAACACCTGATTTGGGCTATAAAGATGGAAAATACGTGTCACTATTTGCTCCAGCTGTAAGTTTTATTGTTTTACCGGGATATTTACTAGGTAAGGTTTTTAATCTTGCACAAGTTGGAACTATTGCAGTTGTTGCTTTTTTTGCACTTATAAACTTTTGGTTAGTTTTTTTGTTGGCGAGAAGGTTAACAAACAAAGTATGGGCATCTATTGTCTCAGCAGTTTCCTTTCTCTTTGCAACGCCTGCTTTTGCGTATAGTGGTTCTTTGTACCAACACCATATCTCGACATTTTTAATACTACTTTCAATATATATTTATCAAAAACAGAAGGGGTTTTTAGGTTTAAGTTTAATTTGGTTTCTTATTGCATTATCGGTTCCAGTCGATAATCCTAATTTGTTAATGATGGCTCCAATTGGTATTGCATCAATATTTAGAATTTTTAATTTTAATACTGTAAAAGATCGTGTAGAAATTAAAATAAAATGGACATTACTGGCAACATTTGTAACAGTATTGATACCAGTTGCTGGGTTTTTGTATTTTAATTATCTTTCGTATGGTAGTCCTTTTCAGTTGGCTGGTACAGTTGCTTCTGTTAAGGCGGTTGATGATTCAGGTAAGCCAATATTACCAAGTGATGTTGGTACTGATGATGTTAACAAGTTATTAAATCCTGATCTGCAAACTAAATCTGCTGTTAGTTTCTTCGACACAAGGCATGCTTTGGAGGGATTTTATATTCACACAATTAGTCCTGATAGAGGTATTGTTTATTACTCTCCTGTTTTACTGTTGTCGATTTTTGGAATGGTTTTGGCTTTCAAGAAGAATAAAGAAATATTTAATTTATTAGTAAGTGTTTTTGCTGTTAACTTATTACTATATTCCATGTGGGGGGATCCATGGGGTGGATGGGCTTTTGGTTCGAGATATTTAATTCCTTCTTACGCTATTCTTGCAATTTTTGTTGGGATATTTTTATCTCATTTTTCAAAAAAATATTGGATTTATACAATTTTTCTTCCACTGCTTGCTGTAAGTTTTGCTGTTAATACTATTGGAGCTATAGGTTCAAACAGAAACCCGCCGCAAGTTGAAGTATTGGCATTAGAAGAGTTAAGCGGTCAAATTCAAAAATATACAGTAGCACGTAACTGGGATTACATTCAGTCAAATTCTAAATCATACATTTATGGTAAATATCTTGTTAGTCACATTACGCCTGTAGAATATTTTTATATTTTGTTTTCTACCCTAATGAGTATTAGTGTTTTTATTTTAATCCTTAATTATTTTGAAAAAGGAGGTAAAGAAAATGAAAGAAATTAATTTTTCTTTTTCTCTTGAGAAAATTACAAAATTATTAAAATCAAATACGTTTTGGATTGTTTTCGTTCTTTTTGTTACTACAGTAGTATCGATTGGATCTTTTATTCATTTTTATAATAACGGTTTGGGTTTGGCTTACAACGATGCTCGATCTCACTTAGATATTGGAAGACGTGTCGTAGAGGGTTTAAAACCTGGAATAGCTCAGCTTGGTTCTGTTTGGCTTCCCTTACCACATGCTCTTATGATTCCAACCGTTTGGAATGATTGGATGTGGCATTCAGGATTATCAGGCGCAATTATTTCAATGATTTCATTTGTTACAACTGCCCTACTCATATATCTGTATTTAAAAAAGCTTGGAATTGGTGTAGTTGGCAGAATTTTTGCAGTTACGATTTTTGTAACGAATTTAAATATTTTGTATTTACAGTCTACAGCAATGACTGAATTGTTGTTAATAGCTCTCATGATGGCTGGTAGTTATTACCTACTTAATTATTTCTTAGAAGATAAAATAATTGATTTGGTAAAATCTGCATTTTGGATAATGTTGTCTACTCTTTCAAGGTATGATGGTTGGTTACTTTTGGCTATTGCTACTGGGCTTATTATTTCAAGAGCAGCAATGAGAAAAGGTTATAAAACAGCTGAAGGTGTGTTTTTTATGTTTTGTACTCTTGGTGGACTTGGAATCGTGTTGTGGTTATTGTGGAATCAGCTAATTTTTAAAGATTTTTTGTATTTTGCCCTTGGTCCATATTCAGCTAGGGCTCAACAAATTCAATTGGAAGATGCAGGGGTATTGGCGACAAAAGCTAATCTTTTTTTCTCATTGAAAACTTATACTTATGCTTTGGTATACAACATAGGCTTGTTGCCTGTAGTGCTTGGTGTGATAGGGGCGATTGTTGGTTTTTGTCACAAAAAGATAAATAGCCAAGCCAAGCTTGCGATGACAGCTTTATTTGCTCCGTTGGTTTTTAACATTCTTGCATTGTATCTTGGCCATTCTGTGCTTTTTGTACAGGGTATTTCTGGGGATACTTGGTTTAATGTTCGATATGGAATTATGCTTATGCCAACAGTAGCGATATTTTGTGGACTACTAATCGATAAGTTGGTAGGAATTAGAACTTTAATTGCTGGACTTATGGCAATGTTTGTTTTCTTTGCATTTTTTAATGCTGATACTGTAACAATTGATGATGCAAGAGTTGGGTCGAGTCAAAAAAATGTTACTGAGGTTTCAGGGTGGCTTGAACAAAACACTAAAAATGAAAAAGGATTTATTATGATTTCAGTAGCCAGTCATGATGCAATTATTTTTTCGTCAAATTTGCCTATGAAAAGATTTATTCATGAAGGAACAGGTTCATATTGGGATGCGGCAAGCGAAAATCCTGATTTGTGGGCTAGATGGATAATTATGAGAACGAACGATGTAAATGATCAGACATTTAAAGCTATAATGAACAAGCCTGGACTAGCTAACTATGATTTAGTGGGAAAATACCCTTTCGCGGACATTTATCAGATTAAACCTCAGTTTTTAGGCCAGCTCAATTATGAGCCTGTATTTAAAGATCAGAAATAATTACATGAAAGTTCAGAAGAGACTTAACCGCGTTCTTGCGGTTTTAGCAGTTGTACTGGTTTTGTGGTCAGCATGGGTTTTTTATGATAATCGAAGAGTAAATGAGACATTTAAAAAGCCGGTAGAAAGTGTTTGGACTTTTAGAAGTATTGATACTATGAAATACTCTAGAGATTTGGCTCGAGAGAAGTTAACTGATCAGGCATTTTTAAGTGAAATTAATACTCAGGTTGCAAACATTGCAGCAACAGGAGCTAATTATATTGGGATAGCTACGCCGTATGATGAAGAGTTTGTTCCATTTTTGACTGCATGGGTGGAAGCTGCGAGAAAAAATAATCTTAAGGTTTGGTTTCGGGGAAATTGGTCAAGTTGGGAGGGTTGGTTTGGTTATCCTCATGAAATGACATTTGATGAACATATTGCAAAATCCACTCAGTTTGTCGATGAACACAAGGACTTATTTCAAGATGGCGATAAGTTTTCTGCTTGTCCAGAGTGCGAGAATGGTATTCAGGGAGATCCGCGTCAAACAGGTAGAGTTGTGGAATATCGTGATTTTTTAATAAAAGAAACAAAAATTTTAGGTGATAAATTTAAATCTATGGGGTTGGATGTTGAAACAAATTTACTTTCGATGAATATGGATGTGGCTAAACTAATTATGGACAAGGATACAGCTCGGGCAGTAGGTGGTGTAATAACTATCGATCATTATGTTGCAGACCCAGAAGATTTGGCTAACGACGCCAAAGAATTGGCTATGCAAACTGAATCAGTAATTGTTTATGGTGAGTTTGGAGCTCCAATACCAGATATTACAGGAGAAATGACTGAAAAAGAACAATCTGTATGGTTGGAAAAAGCTTTGGCAAAAGCTAGTCTGACTCCAGAAATTGTTGGGATGAGTTACTGGGTTAATAAAGATGGATCAACCGAGCTGTGGGAGTTGGATAACACCCCAAAACAAGCCGTCGAAGTATTAACAAAATATTTTAAACTAAAAAAATAGTTTTAAAGAAGGATTTTTCTTAATAAAAATATTAAGATAATAGGACTTTGATGTCTGAAACTACTAAAACAAATCTTTCTTATTTAATTAACGTTCCTAAAATTAACGACGAAGGTTTTTTGTGTTTTATCGAAGAAGATAATCACATTCCTTTTGAGATTAAGCGCATTTATTATATTTTTGATGTAATTAAAAATGCAGTTAGAGGTCGACATTCACACAAAGAAACTAAACAATTTTTATTTTGTCTTAAGGGTAATGTTACGGTGATTTTAGATAATGGTAAAGAAAAAGAAACGATTAAGTTAAACAAACCAGACCAAGGGCTATTTCTAGATTCAATGATGTGGCACGAAATGATAGATTTTGAAAAAGATACATTATTAATGGTGATAGCCTCGGATTTTTATAAAGAGGATGACTACATAAGGGATTATCAGCAATTTTTGAAAGAGGTAAGCAAATGATTGTAATGAATGATTTTAAGAAAGAATATTCACTATTGGCGAAGGAAATAAATTTTGCAATTGATAGAGTGCTAGAAAGTGGGTGGTATATTTTAGGTAAAGAAGTTGAATCGTTTGAGTCTGAGTTTGCTGATTATACTGGCTTAAGGTATTGCGTTGCTGTTGCTAATGGATTAGAAGCTTTGCAGATAGCACTCTTGGCACTAGATATTGGCAAAGGTGATGAAGTTATTACTGTTTCTAATACTGCTGTTGCTACTGTGCTCGCAATTACAAACATAGGCGCAAAACCTGTTTTTGTTGATGTGAATGATTTTTATCTAATGGACACAGGATTAGTAGAAGAAAAAATCACATCTAATACTAAAGCGATTATTCCTGTGCATTTATATGGACAGATGTGTGATATGACAAAGCTTAAGTTGTTAGCCAAAAAGTATAACTTGAAAATTATTGAAGATTCTTGCCAAGCACACGGTGCAACACAAAGTAGTAAAAAAGCGGGTAGTTTTGGTAATTTGGGATGTTTTAGTTTTTACCCGACTAAAAACCTTGGAGCATATGGCGATGGCGGTGCAATTGTCACAAATTCAAAAACTTTGGCAGAAAAATGTAAAATATTGAGGAATTATGGGCAATCGAGTAGATATTTACATAAGGTTAGAGGATTAAATAGCAGGTTGGATGAAATTCAGGCATGCATATTAAGAGTTAAGTTAAAGCATTTAGATGTATTTAATATTAAAAGAGAGATATTGGCGCAAATTTATTTTAAAAATTTGTCAAACGTTGATCAGATTAAGTTACCAGAAATATCTAGTAAAAATAATCATATATTTCATCTTTTTGTAATTCAAGCTAAAAACCGAGATAAGTTAATGATGTTTTTACAACAAAACAAGATCGAATCTTTGATTCACTACCCTATCCCAGTTCACAAACAAGAAAGTTATAAAAAATTTAATCAACTAAAACTTAATAATACTGAATATTTTGCAAATCAACTGGTTTCTTTGCCTATTAATCCGTTTTTGACAAAAAGTGAGATTTATGATGTTTGTAAAAAAATTAAGGAATTTTACTCTTCTTAACTTGCTAAAACTCAGTTCCTTTGTCCTAATAACCCAATTTGGTTATAATGAATAATCTAGCCTATAATTTGCTAGTTTTTTCAAGTAAAAATTGATTCTCTGCTCTAATTTTGTTAGTGCCCAAATAAGATTATGAATCGTAACGAAAAACAAGTTTTTTGGTTAATTATATTGATATTTTCAATTATTTCCATTTTTAGTTTTGTGGTTTTTTATCTTAACGGATTGAATCTTGCGTATAACGATGCAAGGTCACATTTAGATATTGCAAGAAGAGTTGTTGATAATATTGAACCTGGGATTGCACAACTTGGTTCGGTTTGGTTGCCATTACCTCACGTTTTGATGCTGCCTACAATTTGGAATAATTGGATGTGGCACTCAGGTATGTCTGGGGCAATTATTTCCATGATTTCTTATGTTGTTACCTGTGGAGTAATCTTTCTTTTTTTAAAGGAGTTAAACGTCAAAATTTTAGGGAGATTAGTTGGTGTTTTTTTGTTTGGACTGAATTTGAATATTCTTTATTTACAAACAACAGCAATGACGGAGCTATTATTAATTACACTTATTACCACTGCTTCATATTTACTTATCAGATATATAAAATATGACAATTTAATTGATATATTGCTATGTGGTTTTGTTTCATTTCTTGCGACATTAACAAGATATGATGCTTGGTTTTTTGTATTTGTTGCATCAATAGTTTTGATTGTTGTGACGGTAAGACGGCATAGTTTGAAAAAGGCGCAAGGGGTTTTTTGGTTATATTCGACTTTGTCTTTGTTCGGGGTTTTGCTTTGGTTATTATGGAATCTGATTATTTTTAAAGACCCGTTTTATTTCGCATTTGGCCAATTTTCTGCACATTCACAACAGTTGATTTTAGACTCGGCGGGTGTTTTGAATAGTAAAGGAAATTTGATTGTTTCATCGAGTGTTTATTCTAAGGCGGCGTTTTTTAATACGGGAATTTCGCTTGTTGTTTCACTGTTTGCTTTAGTTATTCTTTTTTTGGACAATCGATTTACAAAATTTTTAAGGATTTCAATTTGTGTAGTTTTAATAACTCCGTATATTTTTAATATTGTTTCTTTATTTTTGGGACACTCTGTGATTTTTATAGCAGACGAAAAAATGTCTTGGTTTAATGTTAGATATGGGGTGATGATGGTTCCATCTACCGCAATACTAATAGCTTATATTTTTGATGTGGCAAACAAACAAAAGTTGTTAGTATTATCATTAATTTTTTCGTTCTATATTATTTATAACTTTAAGTATCAACCAGTAACCATCGAAGATGGTGTGGTTGGATCAAGTAAAACTAATGCGGCTGAAATTTCTAATTGGCTGAAGAAGAATGTAAAAGATAATGATGGTTTGGTTTTGTCATCAGCAGCTTCCCATGATGGAATAATGTTTTCATCAGGTATGAATATGAATAGATTTGTTCACGAAGGTACGGGTCAAAAATGGAGAACTTCATTACAAAATCCTGAAGAAAATGTTAAATGGATTATTGTAAGGACAAATGATGTTAACGATTTAGTCTTCAGAGATATAAACAAATTTAGTTTAGAAAATAGTTATATAAAAATTTTAAATTTTCCCTTTGCAGATTTGTATGAGAGAAAAGATGTTGCTGGAGTAAGAACTGAATGAAAAAAATAGATAAAGCTGTTTTTGGTGAAAAAATTGTTCCTTATAAACTAGCAAAAGTTCACAAAGTTGGTCATGGATTTTACTACAAAGGCAAAGAGTTTGTACTTCACACACGTCTAAATGATAAAGATAGCGCCGTTTATAGAATTGTAAACAGTCAAAAATTGTTTATTTTTGTTTTAGTGTATTTGCTTATTTTTTTCTCGATTATAAGCCCAGTTAAAACGCTTGTTTTTGTTGTTGGTAGTTTAACCGTTTTATATTTTTCTGATCTTTTGTTTAATTTGTATTTGATTTTTCGTAGTTTGCTTGGAGAAAACCAAATAAATATTACTGATGAAGAATTGCTAAAAATAAATAATAAGGATTTACCAAAGTACACAATATATTGCCCTTTATATAAAGAATGGAGTGTTTTACCTCAGTTTATTAAAGCGATTAGTGAATTAGATTATCCCAGTAACAAATTAGAGGTATTATTATTGCTTGAAGAGGACGATGAAAAAACTATTACGGTTGCTAGAAAAACCAAGTTGCCGAAATATTTTAAAATTTTAATAGTTCCCCATTCTTATCCGAAAACAAAACCAAAAGCTCTAAATTATGGATTATTAAAAACCACTGGAGAGTATTGTGTTATTTATGATGCTGAGGATATTCCTGATAAAGATCAATTAAAAAAGGCATATTTAGCATTTCAAAAGGTAGGTAAAAAGGTTAAATGTATTCAAGCAAAACTTAATTTTTATAACCCTCATCAAAATATACTAACCAGGCTTTTTACTGCTGAATACTGCCTTTGGTTTGATTTGGTTTTAACTGGCTTGCAGACTGCGGGAGCGCCAATACCTCTAGGCGGAACAAGTAATCATTTTAGAACCAAGGACATATTATTGTTAGATGGGTGGGATCCGTTTAATGTTACTGAAGATGCAGACTTGGGAATGAGAATTGCAAAACGAGGTTTTAAAACTGCTGTT
>CAYROP010000018.1:0-19976 GCA_964426075.1 uncultured Gammaproteobacteria bacterium
GCTGAATTTGACGAAGTTAGGTTAGCTGTTGATACCGACGCAGTGGTTGATGCAACTAGCTTGTCATTTTCGCTTTTTATTAAGGCTCTGGTTTCGGCTATCTTTGTTTCAGCATCGATATATTTTCTATCAGATAACGATTTGAGAAGGGATGAAAATTTTTCATCGATTTTTTGAGTATTAACCTTGGCAACTTTTAGATCAACAATGTTTTCATAAACGGTAACGGCATCATTAAAGGTTTTTTGAATATTTTTTATTTCTGTATTTAATTCATTATTTATTTTGACTTGATCAGAACTTTCCAAATCCATAAGAACTTTACGAGTGTCATCTAAATCTTTTTGAAGTGCAGCTATTTGACTATTTGATTTGTTTAGAAGCTGGTCGGTTTGACTGTTTTTGGTAGCAAGATGATAAAAAGATAAGATAGTTATTAAAAATAAAATCACTAAAATAAAACTAACAATAATTACTCGAAAGGAAATTAAATGAACCCTTTTTGTAGTTTTGGATTTCATTAACTTATAACTTAGCTTTTTTAATCAATGAGATCGGCAATTTCTGGATATTTAGTTCTGAAATTCTGACTCAAGTTACATCCATTCATACATTCTGGAAACCACCAACTTATTTGTCCGTCTTTTTTGCTAATTACAAAACCTTGATTTCCACCGTTTGCAAATACTGCGCTGAATAGATAAGGATAATCTGTTTTGCTAGGATTATTATTTGGAGAAATTGTTATTGATACCATCGGTTGAGAAACCTCATTTGTGTTGTACTCAATAAATGGATCAACGATTCTCGACTGAATACCTAATTTGTCTGCATTAGGAATCGATCCTTCAGCTTCAAAAACAACAACAGGGCTTTTTATTTTAGACTGTGAAGAAGTGGAGGTCGGAGTTATGTTTTGCGACAGCTGATGGTTTGGAGAGTTTTTTACAGTGATTGTGGCAGTAGGAGTTGCAGTAATTCTGATTTGAGAATCAGATACTTTGTCGGATAATTTTTGATTTTGATAAAAAAGATAACCGATAGCTGAAAATAGTACTATACCTACAACAATAAAGGTCAGAATGAGAACAATATTACCTCTTGGTTTCATTAACTTAATTCTGACAAATAAAAGCTAGTTATGCAATTTGTTTTGTAAATATAGAGTCCTAATTAATACTTTAAATATTGGACGATACCTTGTCTTTTTGAGTAAGTGAAATATAATGGCAAATGTATTTTATGCAACTACTGCCAAGTTTTGATGAAGAAAAAAAGTCTCTGATTTTTACAATTGTTGTTTGCGCGTTTTTAGGAATATCGTTCGTTTTATTTATAGTTGCTTACCGAAATCTAAAGGCTGAAAATTCGTTTTTAAAATCACAAGTAGAATCTGGAGAAAGTGCTAAAGCTGCACAAGAATCACAGCCGGAAGTAATTACTGACGGCGTTGGTAGCCAATTTGAATCTGAAACAAATAAGATCGAGACCAATTTAGCCCAACCTGTTTTACCATCACCCACACCAGTTGAAACAATAGCCACAACACCAACACCAATTGTAACCCCAACAGCGACACCAACACCAAAACCATTTATTGCCTCGGCTACCTTGAGTATTGAACCAGCAAACGGTGATGTCTGTGGAACGAACTTTAAGTTTCGGGGCTATATTACAGCAAACGGCCAAGGTACCGTATCTTATAGATGGAAAAGAACAGACGCAGAAAATGTAACAATGGAACCGTACCCAACAGTAATGTTCGAGTCAGCTGGAACAAAAGAGGTTAATTATTACTTAACTCTGACAAAAAACACCGACGCAGAGGCATGGTTTGAAATAACAAGTCCAGAATCAGTATCCTCAAATCGAGCAAGGTATATTCAGCAGAACTGTTAAAAGATAATTATTGAGGTTATTTTTTATAAATTGTTTCGGCTTTCTCTTTGATTGGCTTCCACCACCATTCGTTTTCTTTATACCAATTAACTGTTTCTCTAAGACGGTCGTCAAAACTTTCAGCCGGCTCCCAACCAAGTTCATTTTTAATTTTTGTCCAATCTAGGGCATAACGCCTATCATGGCCAGGTCGGTCGGCAACAAATTCGATCTTGTCTTCACCTAGTCCGAGAATATTTAGAACTTTCTTTGAAACCTCAAGGTTATTAACATCTTCGGTTGTTCCACCAATACAGTAGGTTTCCCCTGATCTTCCTTTTTCTAGAATCATATCAATTGCTCGACAGTGATCTTCAACGTCTACCCAATCACGAACGTTAAGCCCATCCCCATATACCTTAATGTTCTCTCCGGAAAGTAAATTAGTAATCATTCGAGGTAAAAACTTTTCAGGATGTTGAAATGGGCCAAAATTATTACCACAATTAGTGATTGTTACTGGTAAATTAAATGTCTCAAAATATGCTCTGACTAAGTGATCTGAACCTGCTTTGCTTGCAGAATAGGGACTCCTAGGGTTGTAGTTAGTATTTTCGTGGAATTTTTTACCGTCGTTTAGCTCTAAAGAACCAAACACCTCGTCCGTTGAAATGTGATGAAATTTCTTAACACCGTTTACTTTAGCCTGATTAAGTAAAACCGAAGTTCCAATCACATTGGTTTTTGCAAAAATTTGAGGATCAAGAATAGCTCGATCGTTATGGCTTTCTGCAGCAAAATGTACCACAGTGTCACACCCGTTCATGGCTTTTTCTACATCAGATTCGCTGGTAATATCACCCTTTATAAAAGTGTAGTTGGGGTTATCTGAAGCTGACTTTAGATTGTCTAGGTTGCCTGCGTAAGTTAGGATGTCTAAGTTAACGATTGAATCTTCAGGGTGATTTTTCAGCCAGTAATTAATAAAATTACTTCCAATAAAACCAGCACCACCTGTTACAAGTATTTTCATATTTTATTATTTACTCTAGTTAAATTTATATTAGCGTTGGTCATTAGTTTTGCTACGATTATCTCGTAATTAAAACCAGCACCACCTGTAACTAAAATTTTCATAGTATTTTTGAAATTTTCTTGACTTGGGTTATTCTATCAAAATTTACTCAATAATTTCGCCTTCGATAACTTTGTCTTTATCTTTATTTTTTTCATTTAATTTATCCTTAGAACGAGAAAATACTCTATATAAAAGGATACTAGAAACAATCTGTAATACGAAAAATGCAAAAAATGAGATAAGTGCATTAATAGAGCCAAAAATGACGAGAATTATGGCACTAATTATAAATCCCCAAAATCCGTCATGAGTATTGGTACTACTCAAGTTGGTAGTCAGACTAACTGAATTCGTCACAGCAACATAACTAAAAAGAAAACTGATTATCGAATAAAAAATCAAAAATGGTTTAACTTTTAGTTTGCGATTAGTGGAGATGGATCTGAAAATAACCGTAATTGCTCCGATTAAAAAATAGAGAATAAAAAATAATATTATCAACAGACCGGTAAAGAAAACCGTTCCTGGTTGCATAAATAAGATGTTTTAACGCTTTGGCGATTGTTTGCTCTTTCGAGCTTTTTGCGCATTACCAATTTTGCGACGCTCTTTAGCACGAGGATCTCTGGTAATAAGCCCAGCTTTTTTCAAACTTGGTTTGAGTTTTTCATCAAACTTAACTAACGATCTGGCTAAGCCATGAACTACAGCATCTAACTGAGAGGACAACCCTGAACCTTCGACCTTTACACTACCTGAAAACTTACCCAGCAAGCCACTGATAACAAGAGGTTTTTCAAAGATTGCTTTGTCCTGCAGACGATTGAAATATTCAAACACCGGACGATCGTTGATTGTAAAATCTCCACTGCCGCTAAAAATTCTAACGCGGGCTGTTGAGGTCTTGCGTCTGCCGACTGCTTGATAGTGTGTAGTTTTTTTATCTTCTGCCATAATTATTTTGTTTCAAATTTTGCTTTAAATCCATGTTCAGTGTTGGCAAAAACATGAAGTTTTTTTAGTTGTGCTGCCCCCATTTTGGTTTTTGGAAGCATACCTTTAACCGCCTTTGTTATAACATCCTCTGGTTTTTTGGCGATCATGGTTTTGAAATTAGCCTGCTTAAGACCACCTGGGTATCCAGTGTGTCGGTAGTAGATCTTGTCATTCTCTTTCCTGCCAGTAACCATAACCTTGGAAGCGTTGATAACAACGACATGATCTCCGCAATCGAGATTACTGACGAACTCAGGTTTATTTTTACCCATTAGTGTTTTGGCAATTTGGGCTGCAAGCCTGCCAAGGATTTGATCATTGGCATCGACTAGTGTCCAGTTGTTAGTAATTTGGCTTTTTTTAATGCTTTTCATAATTACTGTTTAATAACCACTTTCTCCTTTTTGTTTTTTTCGGAACCTGTGATTACTTCTTCTGTTGTTTCACCGGTTTTAGTATCCGTAATTTTAACCGTAGTTTTTGATTCCGGCTTGGCAACCTTTTTGATTTCTTTTTGGACAACCCATTCGATATAGACCATTGGTGCGGAATCGCCTCTACGTGGTCCTTTCAGAACTACGCGTGTCGTACCACCATTTCTATCCTTAAAACGAGGGGCCAGATCGTCAACTAGTTTTTTAACACTCTTTTTGCTACCAAGACGAGCGTAAAGGAGGCGCTTGTCAGAAAGATTGGCGTCTTTGGCGCGAGTAACTAGCCGTTCAACAAAAGGCTTGAGAACCTGGGCTTTGGCACGTGTAGTAAGAATCCTCTCTTGAAGGATAAGATGATTAGCCAAACTTTTGATTAGTACGGCTCTTTCAGCCTCGGTTCGACTTAGTTTTTTGCCAAAGACCTGATGTCTCATTATTTTACTTAGTTTCTTCTATTTCTTCTGTCTCACCAGAGATAATGTTCTCTGCTGCGAGCTTTTTGTTCACAGTCTCGATTGACTTGGCACCAAAATTCTTGATTTCAAGAAGTTTTTCTTTTGGTGTCTCAAGATACTCTCCGACAGTGTTGATTCCTGCAGACTTAAGACTGTTTGTTAGTCTTACAGGTAAGTCTAGCTCTTCAAGAGCTAAATCTTGGTGGCTCATTGTGTCTTCTTTTGGATTAACCAAAGAAGCGACAATTTTAGCTGGTTTTTCTTTCTCTAACTCAGGGTTAGTCAACATTGTGAACTGGGATACCAAAATCTCAGCTGCAGCTTTAAAAGCTACAGATGGTTTAACCGTACCATCAGTACGAAGTTCAAAAACCAATCGGTCAAAGTTGGTAACACGACCAACACGAGTCTCTTCGACTTTGTAATTAGCAAACTGAATTGGAGAAAAGTTAGCATCAATTGGAATAACACCAATCTCTGTTGATTTTCTCTCGGTTGCGAAAGAATACCCTTCGCCTAGCTCAGCTGTAGCGGAAAGTACTAATTTGGCCTTATCATTGCTTAAATTAGCAATGATTTGATCAGGGTTTGTGATTTTGACTCCGGCTGGAAGTTCAAAATCTCCTGCAGTTACAACCTTTGGACCTTTGACATTGAGTTTTAATGTGACAGCACCATCTGACTCCATTAAAAGTCTGACCTTTTTTAGGTTCAAAATCACTTCAACAATATCTTCTTTTAGGCCATCCAGTGTTGAAAACTGGTGACGAACTCCGTCGATTTTGACGGATGTAATAGCTGCTCCCGTTAATGACGAGAGAAGTACGCGTCGAATACTAGAACCAAGAGTTGAACCGTAACCCTGGTTTAGTGGTTCGACAACGATGATACCTTCTGAGTCGCTTTCCGACTTGATGGTTACCTCTGTTTCTTTAATATCAAGCATTTGTTTTAGCCTCCTTTTTGCTTATAAATAATGCTTCTACCTTGAATAGAACTCAACGATTAATTGTTCGTTGATTTCTTCTTTAATTTCTTCCCTTTCAGGAAGACGTTTAACTTTGGCCACTACTGACTTTTTTTCAAGCCATGCTGGAACCTGATGATTTTTAAGATCTTCAAGAGTCTGCTTAAGTTGTGGTGTTGCAAGGAACTTAGGAGAGAGTGTGACTACTTGCTCAACCTTTAGTTGATATGAAGGGATGTTAACTTTTTTCCCATCGACTAATACGTGACCATGTGAAACGATCTGACGAGCAAAAGGGCGAGTATTAGCCAAACCCATACGATAAATAACATTATCTAAA
The DNA here is from genome assembly GCA_964426075.1 of uncultured Gammaproteobacteria bacterium. Lineage (GTDB taxonomy): Bacteria > Patescibacteriota > Microgenomatia > CAYQLK01 > CAYQLK01 > CAYQLK01. The sequence goes on from CAYROP010000018.1 coordinate 6,149, forward strand.
CGTGTCTCCATTAGTGATAATAAATGTGCACCTGTGGGTTTATTAGAACGGTCAGCAATAGTAAAAATTCTGCGGAACTGCTTCTCGAGAACCCCGTAGGTCCTTTTAGCTTTTTGTTTTTCTCTAAGCTGTAGTGAATACTCTGATGGCTTGCGGCGCATATTTGCACCGTGCTGACCAGGAACAGCTGCATTACGCTTAATAACAGGACACTTCGCAAGACCGCAAATGGCGGATCCTTCTCGACGACATAATCTGTGTTTTGGTCCAGTGTATCTAGCCATAGTTTATCCTTTTCTCCTTTTTTTGCCTCGAACCCCATTGTGTGGGATGGGGGTGTTGTCAGTAATAGATGTAATTTCAAGATTTGTACTTTTTAGACCACGAATTGCAGCGTCTCGTCCGGGGCCTGGACCTTTGACAAAAACATCCACACTTTTTAGACCAAAAGTTTCTGTAACAATTTTTGCTGCTTTTTCAGCTGCAGTTGTGGCTGCGTAAGGTGTGGATTTGCGTGCGCCTTTAAAGCCTGCATTACCTGAACTGGACCAATTAAGCACATTACCACCTTCATCAGTAAAACTTACGATTGTGTTATTAAAAGTAGCCTGAATGTACACACGACCAGCTGCGACTGAACGAGTAACTTTTTTCTTAGTGGTTTTTTTAGTTTTTGTTGCCATATTTTATTTATCTTCTTTTCGAACTGATCCGACGGTCATTCTGCGTCCTCGTTTAGTACGAGAATTGCTTCGGGTTCTCTGACCTCTGGCTGGCAAGTTTCTGCGGTGCCTATCACCACGATAACTACCGATTTCTTGTAACCTTTTAATGTTAGTTTGTACTTCTCTACGGAGATCACCTTCGATTCGATATTCATCGAGAAGGCGGGTAAGTGTACTTATTTCGTCATTTGTTAAATCTTTTGTACGCTTATCTAGATCAATTTTGGCTTTGGTAAGAATTTCTTTTGATTTAGCCAAACCAACACCGTAGATGTATGGCAAACTGTAAGATATTTTTTTCTGGTCTGGAATGTCGGCACCTTTTATACGCATAAATTATCCTTGTCTTTGTTTGTGTCTAGGGTTTTTACAGATAACAAAAATTACACTACGACGTTTAACTGTTTTACAGTCTCTACATCTTTTTTTTACCGAAGCTTGTACTTTCATTATTTTTTTGTTTTTATCTTGAACGATAGGTTACTCGACCGCGTTCTAGGTCGTAAGGGGTTATTTCGACTTTGACCTTATCACCTGGAAGGATGCGAATATAATGCAAACGCATCTTACCTGACAAGTGGCAAAGTACTAATTGGTCTTTTTCCAGTCCCGGAATTTGGCCTTTTTTTACCAAAACTCGAAACATTGTGTTTGGTAATGCTTCCTGAACATCACCCTCGACCTCTATAACACCTTCTTTTGCCATAATATTTCTGGGCAGAAACTATAATTCTTAGGATTTTTAGTTAAATTCACTAAAAAACAATCCCAATTTAGCTTCAAATGGGCCCGTGAGGGCTAATTATAACGACTTAATTTACACCAGTCAAGACTATAGGTCCCGACTTTCCGACAAGCACAGTATCTTCAAAAAGTCCTGAGTCAGAACCGTCCTTTGTTGCTAAGGTCCAACCATCATTTTTGACATACTTAATTAGCGATGTGCCTTTTGCATAAATTGTCTCAATGGCTATAGTCATTCCCTCTAGTAAAACCGGACCACGGCCTTCAGGGCCATAGCCAGGAATTGCGGGATCTTCGTGAAGTTCATAGCCAATACCGTGTCCAGTAAGCTCGCGAGAAACATGATACGGATTATCTTTTTCAAGAATTTGCTGAATAACGGCGGAAATATCTCCGACACGAACACCATCTTTTACTACTTTTATGGCTTCAAGTAGAGCCTTGTGTCCAGACTTTAAAAAGTCGTCTAATTCATTTTGACCAACAATACGACTTGTAGCACAGTCGGTATGCAAACCGTTAATCATCGTGCCTAAATCGATACTTACAATGTCTCCTTTTTTAAGTTTTGTCTGATCCGGAATTCCGTGAACAATTTCATCATTGACTGTAATACAGGTTGCATATTTATAGTCATCAACAGTAGTAAAACTTAACTCACCGCCTTCAGCTAGGATTATTTTGGTTGCAATTGCATCCAGTTCGCGCTTAGTTATCCCTTCTTCAATAGCCTCTACTGCTTGTTGCATGGCTAGCTTGGAAATACGACCAGCTTCTTTCATGATTGCGATTTCTTCTGGAGATTTAATTTTTGTCATATATTTCATTTTCAATTAATTTTGTCACCGCTTCGATGTCTGGTGATGCATCAATGTCTCGAAGAATGTGTTTATGTCTGAATTCTTCAATTAACGGGCTTGTAAGGCGATAAAAGGTGTCTAAACGGGTTTTAATTGCTTCAGGAGTGTCATCTTCTCTTTTTCGAAGCAAAAGTCTTTTAATTGCTTCATTACGAGGTAAAACTAAATTGATAACCATATCCAATTCAGGCATGAAAACATCTGATTGTTTTTTATGTCTTGGATAGCCATCAAGAACAAATCCTTTTTGAGTATCTTTCTGAGACAGTCTATCTTTAACTAATTCAGCAACTAGATCATCGGGGGCTAACTGTCCATGTTCAATTAGATTACGAGCCAATTGCCCAACTGGTGTGTTTTTTTCTGCCTCAAGACGCACTAATTGACCGCTTTGAATATGTGGAACATTGAGTTTTTTGGCAAATATTTCTGCTTGGGTTGATTTTCCAGAACCCTGAACACCAATAAACAAAATCCGCATTATTTCAAAAAGCCTTCGTAATTACGGCTAATCATCAAACTTTCAACCTGTTTGCTGGTTTCTAGGGCGACCGAAACCAAAATAAGAACACTTGTTCCACCAATAACCAAAGACGTGATACCAGTAATGTTTTGAGCAATTGAAGGTAATATCGCTATAGTACCTAAAAATAATGCCCCAAAAAGAGTAATACGAATATTGATGTAATCGAGATATTTTTTGGTCTGTTCGCCAGGTCTTATACCGGGAATAAAACCACCATTTTTCATTAAATTTTCTGTTATTTGCTTGGTATTAAAAGCAACCGTTGAGTAAAAATAGGTAAAACCAACAACCAATCCAAAATAGGTTAGATTATAGGCAATAGATGTTGGAGAGAAAAACTGGACTATTTTTGCAGAAAAACCTGCTAAAGCTGGATTAGTCGAACCTTGAAGGAATTGAGCCAGCGTTGTAGGCAACAAAACCAAAGAAACAGCAAAAATAATTGGAATAACTCCAGTCTGATTAACTCTAAGAGGCAAATAGCTATTCTGGGTAACTGTACGACCACCATAGCTTCTTTTGGAAAAATGAACCGGAATCTGTCTACGCCCTTCGTTAACCAAGACAATACCCAATATAACGATTAGTGCGACTATTAACATAACTAAAATTGTAGTAAATTGGACTTGATCGATGACTTGGGCTTGCTGAAAAACAGTAATTGGAAGACGAGCGACAATACCAGCAAAAATAATCATAGAAATACCATTACCTATTCCTTTTTCAGTAATTAGTTCGCCCAACCACATTAGAAATATCGTACCAGCTGTGAGAGTAGCAATGACCGAAAACAGATCAAAGACTGAAAGTGCTGAAATAATACCTTGATTACGAAGAAGTACATAAACGCCAAATGCCTGCATGATGGCAAGCGGGACAGTGAGATATCTAGTATAAAGCGTAATTTTTTCCCTCCCGTAGTTACCCTCTTTGGCTAGTTCTTCAAGTTTGGGGAAAACCATCTGCAGTAACTGCATAATAATTGAAGAATTGATGTAAGGATTAAGTCCAAGAGATAAAACTGAAAAATTAGCCAACGTTCCTCCACTAAAAACATCAAGTAGTGATAATAATTGATTGCCTCCAAAAAGGTTTTTTAGGTTGGCTGAATCAACTCCTGGTACGGGAACAAAGGCAAAAATACGGAAAATAACAAGGATAAAGAGTGTAAAAAGAATGCGGTTTCGAAGTTCTTTAACCTTGAATGCTCGGGCAATAACAGAAAAGATTTTTTGCATTAATTATTTTTTCTTTTTCGGGCTAATTTTTTTTCGCCCTTAGTAGAATTCTTGTCGGTTTTGACTGTTTCGTCAACTTCAATATTTGCGTCAACTTCTTTAACTTCCACTGTTTTTGGTTCGTATACCCCACCAGCTTTGGTTATTGCAATTACAGCTGTTTTGGTTGCAGGAACTTTCACTGTTAAGGCAATGTTCAACTTACCATTTGAAAGAATTTTGACTTGTTGTTTAAGGGTAATGATTTTTTCTTTGACCAAAAATTCTTTATCAATTACAGTACCGGCTGGGTATTTTGACAAAGCGGTCAGTGAGAGAAGGTAAGGTTTTAGACTTACAGGAGCATTACCCTTGCCTCTAAGATAAGGTAGTCTCTTGGTTAGAGGTCTTTGACCACCTTCGTAGTGCGAATGCCTAATTGTTAGTGGGTTACGAGCGTTTTGGCCTTTATAACCACGACCTCCGGTTTTTACTTTACCTGAACCATGACCTTGACCTTTTCTTTTTTTTGATTTGGTAACGATTTTTACAGTTGTCATTACTTTTTAGTTTTGTTTTTTATTCTTTATAGTTGTCTCTTTTTTAGCTGGTTTAATTTCTTTCTCAACTTTGGAGGTTTGCGCTTTAACTTTAATCGGTCTTGGCTTAAGTCGTGACAATCCCAAAAGTGTAGCTTGAACATTAGAAGCCTTGTTGTTGGTACCAAGAACTTTTGAAGAAATACTTAAAACACCAGCCGCTTCGACGACTGAACGAACTGCACCACCAGCAATAACACCTGATCCAGCTGGTGCTGGCTTAAGAAGAATTTTAGCTGCACCTTCTTTGATGTAGATCTCGTGAGGAATAGTTCCGTTTATAAGTGGAACGGTGATTAGATGTTTTTTGGCGTAAGTCGAACCTTTTCTAATTGCTGAGGAGACATCCGGAGCCTTACCAAGACCAACCCCGACTCTACCTTTACGGTCGCCAACTACAACTAGAGCTGTAAAACCCATTTTGTTACCACCAGTTGTTTTTTTGGAGACGCGGCGGATGTGAACGATTTTTTCCTCAAACTCGCTTGGAGCTTGTTGAAATTGAGGATTTTCTCTGCGATTACGATTGTTACCGCGACTATTATTAAAATTTGAATTTTGATTTTGACCTGAATCTGTGTTTTGCATAGTTTTAAAAATTCAATCCCCCAGCACGGGCTGCTTCGGCCAAAGCCTTGATTCTACCGTGATAAAGATTACCACCTCTATCGAAAACAACTGCAGTTATTTTTTTCTCTATAAGTTTTTTGGCAATTTCAGTTCCAACTGCCTGAGCTTTTTCGCTCTTGGTCGATTTGGTAAGTTTGGAATCGTTTGCTTGAGCTAGTGTGACGCGATTAAGATCGTCAATTGCTTGAGCTGAAATATGCAGATTTGATCTAAAAATTGCTAATCTTGGACGTTCGGGCGTACCAATAATTCTGGCCCTAACCCTACGGTGTCTTTTTGCGCGATGAACAATTTTGTTGTTTGTCGATAATTGATTTTTCATATATTTTTAGGCTGCGGCTTTTGCGGCTTTACCTGACTTACGACGGACATATTCACCAACATAACGAATACCTTTACCTTTGTAAGGTTCAGGTTTGCGTTTCTTGCGGATGTCTGCAGCGACTTGGCCAACTACTGTTTTGTCTATACCCGAAACAATAACTCGGTTCTCAGCCGTGGCAAATTCTATACCCTGTGGAGCAATTATTTCAACTGGATGAGAATAACCTAAAGAAAGAACTAGTTTATTGCCTTGAACGTTTGCCCTGTATCCAACACCAATTAACTCTAATTCTTTTTTCCAAGATTCTGAAACACCGGTAATCATATTAAAAACCAATGATCGATAGAGTCCATGCATACTTTTGGCGGTTTTGGATTCTGAACTACGTTCGACTGTAATTTCGGAATCGTTGATTACTATTTTTGCTTCAGGACGAACCAGAAGACTTAAAGTCCCTTTTGGACCAGTAACCGTAAGATTCCTGCCGTCTAAAACAGCTGTGACTCCGGATGGTATGGTGATGGGTTTTTGACCGATTTTTGACATAAATATTTAGCTTACTTTACAAATTATTTCTCCACCTAGTTTTTTAGAGCGAGCTTTTCTTCCAGTCATTAAACCTTGAGGTGTCGAGATAATAACATCTCCAAGTCCAGATCTTACGAATGGAATACTCTTGTGATCTTTATAGACTCTAATTGACGGACTAGATACTCTTTTTATTTCGTTAAGTACAGGAGTCTTGTCCTCATTGTATTTAAGAGTTACAAGAATTTCTTTGTCATTTCGCACTTTGGAATCAAGTACAAAACCAAGCTCAGTTAAAACCGAACCAATAGCGGCTTTAGCTTTTGAGTTGCGGATAACAACATTTTTTTTGCGTGCCATATATCCGTTACGGATAATGGTCAACATGTCTGCAATTGGGTCGTTAATCATAGTTAGTTTACCAAGACGCCTTTCTGACTCCTGGGAGTTCTCCTTTTACGGCATACATTCTAAAGCAAAGTCTGCAAAGGCCGAATTTGCGCAAATAAGCTCTTGGTCTTCCGCATCGCATACAGCGATTTGGCTCACGAGTTGTGAGTTGAGGCTTTTTGCTTTTTGCTATTTTACTTACTTTTGCCATATTTTAGTTATTTTCTAGTTTCTCAAAAGGCATACCAAGAGCTTCGAGTAATTTGCGTGCAGCTGGTATTTCTTTTGTCGAGGTGGTTAAAGTTACTTGAAGACCGCGGACTTTGTCAATTTGGGAATATTCAATTTCAGGAAATAAGATCTGTTCTTTGATTCCTAGGCTGAAATTTCCTTCCTTGTCAAAAGATTTATCAGAAATACCTCTAAAGTCACGAACGCGAGGCAAAACGATATTAAAAAGCCTGTCCAAGAAATCATACATTCGGTCGCCGCGAAGAGTCACTTTGACCCCAATGGCTTGACCTTGTCGAAGTTTGAAAGTCGAAATTGATTTTTTGGCTTTTGTAGCAATTGGTTTTTGCCCTGAGATAAGTGTAATTTGTTCTAAAACCTTATCGATAACACCAGCATTACCTGTTGCTTCTCCTAAAGAAACATTAATAGTTACTTTTTCAATGTAAGGAATAGCCATTGAGTTTTTGATGCCAAATTCCTTGGCAAGTTCTGGAGCTATTTCTTTGCGGTATTTTTCTTTAAGTTGGTTCATTTTTATATTTTTTCTTTGGTTTTGGAACTGATACGGACTTTTTTACCGTTTTCAGTAATAAAACTGACTCTGGTAGCTTTATTAGTCTTAGGGTCGATAATTGCAATATTGCCGAAAGGAAGCGCTCGAGAAAATTCCACGATTTGAGATGGTCTTTGAGGGTCAAGGCTTTTACGGTGTCTTTTGTATAAATTAACCCCACTAACTACGGCTGTGAGTTTGTCGCGATTGATTTTAACAATTGAACCAGTTTTGCCTTTGTCTTTTCCGGCTGTAACTATTACTTTATCGTTGATTCTAAATTTTAGTGCCATATTTTATACAACCTCCGGTGCTAATGAAATAATTTTTAAGAATCCTTTTTCGCGCAATTCTCTAGCAACAGGGCCAAAAATACGAGTACCGATTGGATTCTTGTCTTTGTCGATTACAACTGCGGCGTTTTCGGAAAAACGAATATAACTACCATCTGCGCGTCTGACTTCTTTTCTGGTCCTTACCAATACAGCCTTAACGACCTCGTGGGATTTGACGGTCCCGTTGGGATCAGCTTTTTTGACCGATGCGGTTATAACGTCACCGATTGAAGCGAATCTTTTTCCAGATCCACCACCAACATGAATAACCGCCAAGTCTTTGGCTCCGGAGTTATCGGCTACAACTAGTCTTGAACGATGCTGAATCATTTGGCAACAACCTCCGATACTTTAAAGGACTTGTTTTTAGAAATAGGCTTAACGGATTCAATAATGACGGTTTGTCCGGTTTTGGCACCAAGAGCGTTGTCAGCTAAAAACTTTTTGTGGAACTTAATTCTTTTGCCGTATTTTGGATGTGTTTTGACCGTTTCAACCCTAACACTTACTGTGCCAGTCATTTTGTCAGATGTAACGATACCTTTTAATGTTTTTTTCATATATATTTACTTTTTCAAGGTTGCAATTATGCGTGAAGCGTTAAGTTTGGTCAAGGTGCGAGCTACTTCTTTCTTTTGCTTACCAATAAGACTGGTATTTTTGATACGGCCAAGTTTGAGCTGAAGCTTGGTTTCAACTGCGGTTTTTCTTTGGTCGCGCACAATTCCGTGCAGAGCTTTGAGCCCAGACTCTGAATTGTTGTTAGTTTTTGTTTCGTTTTTCTTTGTAGTATCCATAATTTTGTTAGTTTATTTCGTGCTTTTCGACAAAAACGGTTTTGACTGGAAGCTTGTGAGCAGCAAGACGCATAGCCTCTTTAGCAACAACTCTGTCAACGGCAGCCATTTCAAAAAGCATCATTCCTGGTTTAACAACGGCTGCGTGCATATATACATCACCTTTACCTGAACCCATACGAACCTCAAGTGGCTTTTTGGTAATTGGTTTGTTTGGAAAAATACGAATCCAGATACGACCACCACGCTTGGTGTAATGAGTCATAGCACGACGAGCTGCTTCGATCTGACGATTGGTAATCCAAGCTGCCTCGAGTGATTTGAGTCCAAATTCACCAAAAGCGACAGTGTTACGGCGAGTTGCAACACCGCGGCGTTTGCCTCGGAATTCTTTACGGAATTTTTGTTTCTTAGGTTGCAACATAATTATTGATTTTCCTGACCTCTAAAAATCCAGACTTTTACTCCGACTAATCCAGCTTTGGTTGGTGCTCCAATTGAAGCGAAGTCAATGTCGGCTTTAATTGTCTGAAGGGGAATACTACCAAATTTGCCAGACTCTTTGCGAGCGATTTCTGCGCCACCGAGTCTACCTGAAAGAATAATCTTGCCACCTTTTGCGCCAGATCTTTGGATTCTCTCAAGAGAAGATCCAATGACTCTTTTGTGAGGAATTCTTTTTGCTAATTGTTCTGCACAGCTAATCGCAATAAGTTTGGCATCAAGATCAGGATTTTTGATTTCTTCAACTTTAAATTCCATTTTACCTTCATCTTTGAGTTTGAGTTTTTTCATTAACTGTTTTTTGGTTTCTTCGAGACCTGTGCCACCGCGACCAATAACAATACCTGGTCGAGATACAAAAACAGTGATAGTTCTTTTATCAAACGATCTTTCAATTTCGACTTTGGAAAGTCCTGCTGGCTTGAGGCGGATATCCAAAAATTCTCTAGTTACTCGATCTTCAGCTAAAAGATTTTTGTAATCGGCATCTCTTGAGAACCAACGGGATGACCAATCTTTGTTAATACCTGTTCGAAATGAAATTGGTTGTACTTTTTGTCCCATATTTTTAGGCTTTTTTGGTTTTTGTAGTTATTTTTTTTGCTGGTTTTTCAGCTAGAATTTGATCAATTTCGGTTTTTTGTTCAACTTTTTTCTGTTTTTCAACCTTGATCGGCGACTTTTGTTCAAGAGTGACACGAATATGGCTGGTACGACGAGTATATGGTGCAGCCATACCTTTGGAACGTGCTCGAAACCTTTTAAACTTAATACCCTCTTCGATAATAATCGACTTAATAACGAGATCTTCGGTTTTGGCTGATTGGTTTTTGGCATCGGCAATTGCAGCTTTAATAACACTAGCAATGAGATTGGCTGATTTTTGTGGCATAAAATTAAGCTCAGTTAAAGCTTTTTGCGGATCGGTTGTCTTAACAGCCTTGACGACCAGACGAGCTTTTCTGGGTGAGGTTCGAGAATGCTTAGCTAGTGAAGTAAAAGTCGTATTCATTATCTTTATGTCTTAGAAATAGTTCTTTGAGTAATTTTGCCGTGGCCTTTGAATGTTCTTGTTGGAGAGAACTCACCCAAACGGTGACCAACCATTGATTCGTTAACGAATACTGACAAATGCTTGCGTCCGTTGTGAACCAAAAATGTCCAACCGACGAATTCTGGAGCGATCTGCGAATCGCGAGCCCAAGTTTTGATCGGGTCTTTAGTACCGGCAGCTTTCTGTCGGTTTATTTTTTTCATTAATTTTTCGTCAACGTATGGTCCTTTTTTAATTGAACGACTCATAATTATTTTTTGTTTCTCTTAGTAACAATATAACGATTAGAAAACTTGCGACGGTTTCTGGTTATTTTACCCAAAGTTTTCTTTCCCCATTTGCTCTTTGGTGAAGGCATACCGATACCGGATTTTCCTTCTCCACCACCGTGTGGGTGATCAATTGGGTTTTGTGCAACACCACGAACTGAAGGTCTGATGTTTTTGTGACGGCTGCGACCAGCCTTGCCTAACTTAACGTTTTTGAGGTCAAGATTTCCAAGCTGACCGATTGTAGCATAGGCGTCAATGTGAATTCTGCGTACTTCGCCGGAAGGAAGCTTAACATTAGCATAACTACCTTCTTTGGATGAGATTACTGCGAATGTTCCAGCGGAACGAACTAGTTTAGCACCGGCTTTTGGTTCTAGTTCAATATTATGAATCTGTGTACCAACAGGAATTTTTGAGAGTGGTAATGAGTTACCAACGCGAATTCCAGCTTTTGGACCACTTTCTACTTTGGAATTTACTTTGAGTCCGATAGGGGACAGAATGTAGCGTTTGTCGCCGTCTGAATAGTTAATTAACGAAATATCGGCAGTACGGTTTGGGTCGTATTCAATAGAAACAACCTTACCGGAAACTCCAGCTTTGTTGCGTTTAAAATCTACTTTTCTAAAAAGCCTTTTATGTCCGCCACCTTTGTGTCTGGTCGTGAGTTTTTTACCACCGGCTCTGTGACCTTTAACACTACCTTTTGTTAGTGATCTTAACGGTCGGTCTTTTGAGAGATCGGGGTTAACGATTGTACTCTTCATTCGGCTACCAGGAGTGGTTTTTTTATAAACTTTAATTGCCATAGTGTTTATTTAGTTTCTTTTTTGGATGATTTTTTAATCTTTTTTTCTTCCTTTGGTTCTTCAAAAATACTAATTGTCTGTCCTTTTTCGACAAAAACAGTAGCTTTTTTGTATCCAGAAATAGCAATAGTTTTGCGCTTATTGTTAACTTTTGATGAAGGTTTGACGATAGAAATTGTGACTTTTGTTACAGTAACACCAAAAAGGGTGTTTGCAGCTTTAGCAACGGAAGTTTTGGTCGCATCGGTATGAACCTTGAAGGAATATTGTCCAAATGGATGTCCTTTGAGGCTTTTTTCAGTAATGATAGGTTTTATGATTATTTGGCTTAGTTCCATCGTTGTGTTAAGGCTTTTAGACTGTCTGATGTAAAAATAATTGTTGTGTTGTTAATCAGGTTGTAGGTTGTAAGGTCAACTGCGGATTTTATTGAAACATTAGGAAGATTTCTTGAACCGAGCTTTAATGCTGACTGATTCTGATCAAGAATAACTAAATATTTATCAGACTTTGGTAGGGAATTAACAACTTTTGCAATTTGGGATGTCTTAGCTGGTAGTGTTTCTAATCCTTTAACAGCGATTATTTTGTCCTCAGTTAGTTTTTGACTTAGTGCAGAAGACAGTGCTTTAAGACGCATTTTTTTAGGTAGAGTTTGAGCAAAGACATGTGTTTGTGGACCAAATGTTGTTCCACCACCAACCCAAATTGGAGATCTAGTTGAACCAGCACGAGCACGCCCGGTACCTTTTTGCTTCCATGGTTTTTTGCCACCACCACTGACACTACCTCGTGTTTTGGTATTGGCATTACCTGCTCTTTGGTTGGTTAAATAAACACGAACTGCTTGAGCAATTAGTGTTTTGTTCACTTTTGTACCAAATATCTCTGCAGGCACTTCCATAGCCCCAGCACTCTTACCTGTTAAATCAAAAACAGGAATTGATAATTTTGAGGATTTTGGCTTATCAGCTGAAACAGCTTTTGTTTTTGGTTCGACCTTCTTAGTTGTGGTTTTTTTGGTTGTTTCCATAATAATTATTTGGCCTCCTCAGTTGTTTCTTCTTGTGGGGTGGGGGAGTCTGAAGAATTTTCAACAGGAGTTTCTGCTTCTGCTGTCTCCCCTGTTTCACTACCCTCTTCAGTAGATTTTTCTTCGATTTGCTCTTGGCTTTCCCCTGCTACATTTTCTGCTTCTACTGTTTCTGTTTTTACCTCTTCAACTGGCTCCTCTATCGCCTGCTCTTCAACTCGAGCTTCAACGAGAGGTTTTTTGGATCCGATTTTTTCAATTAAAAGTAAGGAATTTTGTGCTCCGGGGATTGCACCTTTAACTAGAATAAGATTGTTTTCGGTGTCGACATCGTAAACGACAATACCTGATATAGTTTTTTTGGTTGAACCTGTGTGTCCGGCCATTTTTTTACCTTTGTAAACTCTTCCAGGTGTGGTTGTCTGACCAATTGATCCAGGCGCTCTTTCGCGGTCGGATTGACCGTGTGTGCGAGGACCACCAGCAAAACCCCATCTTTTTACTACTCCAGCAAAACCTTTACCACGGCTGGTACCAGTAACTTTAAGAATATCACCGGAAGCAAAATCAGAGACGCTTAGCTCTGTACCTATTGATTGAGAGTTGTCATCGATTTCTTTAACACGAAATTCCCTAATAGTTTGAGGGACAAATTTAAGGTCTTTGTAGCCTTTTTTCTGTGGATCTTTAGGCTTTTTGGCAATTCCTGCTCCAACCTGAAGTGCAATGTATCCGTCTTTTTCCATTTGACGGTGGCCAACGACTAAATTAGGCGAAGTAGTGATTACTGTCACAGGTACAGCATTACCACGCGAGTCGAAGCGTGTTGTCATGTTTTTCTTTTTGCCAATTATTACTTGCATTTTTTTTATTTGTATTTCAAAACGGAAGCAGACTTCCTTAAGTACTTTCTAAGGCTGTCTGCGTCAAAACTATCGAACAATATTAGATATGGTGGCGTCTAAATTTAACTAGACGCGATTTTACATCTTGAGCTCGATGTCGATACCAGCAGGAAGCTGGAGGTTCGTCAAAGAGTCTATCGTCTTGCCTGTTGGCTCGATGATGTCGATGAGGCGCTTGTGAGTACGGACTTCAAAATGCTCTTGTGCATCCTTGTGGGTATGCGGAGACTTCAGGACTGTATATCGCCTGACTTTGGTCGGCAGCGGGATCGGACCGACGATTTTGGCACCGGTTGACACTGCTGTGTTTAAGATTTCACGACAGGTTTGATCAATAACCCGACTGTCGTAACTTTTTAAACGAACTCTGATTCTGCCTTTTGGCATATTAATTTGCTTTATAAAAACTTATAGGCGAGTTTTATTCTCGCGTAAGGCGAGATTTTATACCAGTTAAATATAAAATGCAACCAAGGTAATTATCCCTTTTTTATTTACTAAAAGCGACATTAACTAAAAGATTGATAAAGAAAAAGGCCGACCACCTAAGTTGTAGATGGCCGGCCGAGAGGTTTGGAGAAAATTTCTCCTTTTAGCCGACGCGGCTTGGGAGAATCAGATCCGCGAACTCGCTGGGCGAAACTGCCCGGAAACGCACACCTCCGGGATAGGAGATGTATCCTCCGGGTTGGCCAGCCCGCATAACGATGATCAGCTCGTCACGAGTGACGATGAAGCTGGCATGCTCAGCGAGGTACCGAGAGCCAAGCTCGAGAACGGTATATTCG
>CAYROP010000019.1:0-18193 GCA_964426075.1 uncultured Gammaproteobacteria bacterium
TCTATTGTATAGAACAAGATATTTCCAGTCTTTTTTATTCGCATTAAAGTGAATTTTCGCTCTTAAATATTAAGGACTCTGTGTAAATAATATTTCTTTTCTTTAGTAATTTATTACCAAAGACAGAAATTTGTTTCACAATTTCTATTCAGTTTTTGTTGTTCAAGCCTTTTTTGTGCCTAAAAGGGAGGTTTTTATGGAAAAAGAGCATAAGAGGATTGGGGAAGAATTTTTTGACTTTAACCTTGGAGGATATCCGGATTTTGAAGTGGCGGAGTCTGGATATTTGTTTGGTGATAGTGAGCTGGATTTTTTTGCTGGGGTTTTAAAAGATAGAGTAATTGATCAGATGTTAAAGAGGAGAGGTGTTAATATTCGTGCGGTTTTGAGATATTTGTCGAATGAAGAGGAAATTATGACGTATTTAGGTTCGAGAGTGTTGCCTGAGGTGATTGAAGAAATTGCAAAACATTATGATTACAAGATCTCCAGACTGCCAATTGCCGAGAACGGCGGGGTGGATTTGGATAAACTAAGGCGGTTTCGCGCAGAAAGACTGTAAGAAAAGTGTGGTAGCGCTTAATGGTGTTGATTAGTTTATTTACTTTAGGGTTTCTACTTGACATTGTGGCTGTTTGAAGCTAGAATTCTCGGACGGTTGTTGAAGCGGCTTGGTACCACCTGATCCCATACCGAACTCAGAAGTGAAACGAGCCAGCGGTGACAATAGTTATTGCGAAAGCGATTATGAAGATAGCTCGCAGCCGTATTAAGATTTGGCCATCCCTAAAGGATGGCCTTTTCTTTTGTTTTGATTCTCCAAAGTGCGTGTTCAAATACTTTGAACTACGCCTTGCGCCTTGAAAACTCAAGGCTAAAAGGAGGGCTTTTTGTTGTGGTCAAAATTATACAAATGACCTATAATATTTGATTTTAGCTTCAAAATATGATATAACGAGGCTTAGTACATTACAAGAAAGGAATCGATCAGCTGTGGGATGGGAGCATAGAGATGCCAAGCTTCGTAAGAGGCGCACAGCGATGAAAATCCAGGGTAGGCAATTGCTTACAGACATGCCGAATGCAGTAGCGAATACTGCTGCCAGAATTCAAAGGGAGTATCAGAACTCTCTGCCAAAAAACAAAAGGAAGGCGCGTCAGGGATGATTTATTGTTTCGTATACAGCCTTCTTGGTTATTCCATGAAGGCTTTTTTATGGTGTCGGGGTGGTCGGACTTGAACCGACGGCCTCGCCGTCCCGAACGACGCGCTCTACCAGCTGAGCTACACCCCGTGTTGTAATTCTAAGGAGACACCAAGGTTTCTCCTTAGTATTCCACTTCCTTAATAGGAAAATTTGAACTGGCAGAGCCAGATTCAAATCGTATTGAAGAGAGACAAGATTCAATTTGGATAAACTTTGTCGTTTCTCCTCTCAAAAAGCTAAAGCTTTTTGGTTTTGGTCTTTTTCCAAGATTTGATACTGTACTGAAAACTTGAATTAAGGGGTATTGTGACTATTTTGAGGCTAAAAATCAACTATTTTGTACACATAGCCTGTAATAATTGTGGATTGTTAAGGATTTTATATCTTATAGTAAGTTGTTGTCGATTAAATAAGTAAACTAGGGTAAAATATTGAGGCTGAAACGGCATATTTGATTGAAAATCGGCTATTTGTACTTTGCTTGGTCTAAGTTAACGGTAAAAAGTTAAGGTTTTTGTAGTTTTTAAAATAGATTGCAGGTTCGGTGGTGACTGGATATCAGCACTTTCGTTTCACTTCAGTCTGATTTCCACTGAGCTACAAGAACAAAACAATTTATATAATTAAGTTGTAGTTTTGCCCTTGTAGCTCAGTGGAGAAGATTTTAGGAATCTTTTCCACTTCGTACAATTTCTTGATTTATTGAGAAATTTTAAATCAAGCCCTTGTAGCTCAGTGGATAGAGCACGCCCGTCCTAAGGGTGGTGTCGGGAGTTCGATTCTCTCCAAGGGCACTCGTCGAAACGGACTGCGTTTCGACGACTTGATCTGAAAGATCAATTCGTCAAACACTTCGTCGTTTCTCCTCTCCCCATTTTGTAATCAAAACGGGGACCCCAATTTTGGCTACTTAGTTATTTTTGACTTAGAATAGATAAATATGGCGAGCACTAAGAGAAGAAAAGATTATTTTGTCACTGTTTGGGTAAGAACTTTGGGCAATTTTTTGATTTTGGGTTCTGTAATTACACTTGTAATTACTTTTTGGCCAATATTATCTGCTGAAGTTAAGTACAGGTTTGATGGTGTATTAGGGGTAAGATTTGGTGTTAGTGATGATAGTTCAGTAGAAGCTGAAGATGTTGTTGATACTGAGATAAATCCAACGCCAGAGGTTGGGTTTGGAGATTTAATTGATGATGATTCAGCGACAACATTTTCTGCAATTGTGCCGAAGTCGACAAAGTTTGGTGTGGTTGTTGAAAAAATTGGCGCAAACTCAACGATTATGCCAAATATTGACCCTTCGAGTAGAACAGAGTACGAAAAAGCACTTAAACAGGGAATAGCCCACGCTAAAGGTAGTGTTTATCCAGGCCAAAAAGGGGTATCGTTCTTGTTTTCTCACTCAACGCAAAATGTTTGGGATGTGCCTAGATATAACGCGGTTTTTTATTTATTAAGAGAGTTGGAGGTGGGTGACAGAATAATTACGTATTTTAATGATGTTAGGTATGACTATATTGTTGATGACAAGGTTGTAGTTGATGCCAATGACACAAGCTATTACAATCTCGAGACTCAAGAGCCATTACTAATTATGCAAACTTGTGATCCTCCAGGCACGACTTGGAAGAGGCTACTTGTAATTGCAAAACTAGCTAATCCGGATGGAGCAAAGGTTCCAGAAAGATTGTAAATTGCGATAAAAAATCAAAATATTTCAATTTAGATTTCTTAGGTGCATTTTTGAGGCTAATCATTCAATTGACGAAAGTTGCACATTTGTATAACCTTAATATAGGTATGCAGGATCTGCCCGTTCTAGATAATTCTGAAGAAACCTCCGCACAAAAAGAGGATGTTTCGGTTGTTAGCCGTTCGAATCGGAATTTTTTGTTGATTCCGGTTTTTTTTATAGGTGTAATTATCATTTTTATTCTAGTTTTTCTTAAATTTGGTGTTTTTTCAGGTGATAAGGTTGTAACTCAAGTAGGAGATAAACAGATAACAGAGTCTGATTTAACAGAGCAAGAAGAGAGACTATTGGGTTATTACAAGGGTAGTTTGTCTCAGGAACAGATTAAGAAGATATCAGACGGCAGAAAGGCTGTTGCCTTGTACGCTTCTCAGAATGGTATTTCGGTTAGTGATGCAGATGTTCAAGCCAAAAAGGATGAACTTTTTAAAGCAATTGGCCGTGATATGGTTATGAAAGATATTGCGGTTTACGGGTGGGACGAAGAAGGTTGGGTAGAGGTTTTGTGGTGGCAAATTCTAAGAGAGAAGATTTTGGCAAGTTTTGATGCGTACCGAGTTGGTGAATATATTTCTGCCAGATGGGATTCTTATTCTCCTGTATTGGATGAGGCAAACGCAAATATTAAATCTCCTGCGGCTAAGAAATATTTAGAATCAATTCGAGCTAAAGTTGTAACCGGAGAGGTTAAGTTGTCCGATGTCTACAAAAATTTTGATGTGAAAGTTGAGCCAGGATTTGCAAGTGATCAAAAATATTATCTTCAATACAGAGGTGTTAACGCGGAAGGTGAGTACTTTAAGTTCAAGATTACTCCTCAAGCAGCAGGGGCACAGGTATTGTCAAAGTTAAAATTTAAAGAAGTGAGCGAGGTCAGTTGTGATTTGGCAGCATGTTATTTTTACAATATCGTTTCTGGTTCTGACGGGGTCACTGAAAATGAAAGTGTTAAAAGTTTTTTGAATGGAGATTATTTAATTTAAATGAAGCTTGTTAGATCAATTACTATTTTTGGGGTTTTTGTTTTTGTAATTGGTCTAGGTTTGGTGCTGTCTGGGAAAGGAAATAAAGTTGAAGCTTCGCCAATTACGAGTACTTCATACTCTGGTATTGCGGTATATGTACAAAATTCAGCTGGTGTAAGAATTAATAATGCCACGGTAAATATTACTTTGGGTGGGTTGCCGGCAGGATATTGGTGTAGTGGAGGAAAGTATGGGGGAACATATCCTGCTGATGCTTCTGGATCTAATGGTGAGTATTTGTTGGGTGATGTTTGTTGTAATATTATCGACTTTACGATTAATATTTCTGCACCTGGATATAATAATTTTAGTCAAACGTACTTCAATAATGATGGTGTTGGTGAAGACTATACTTATTTAGTTAATGATGGAACATTTGCTTTTGGTCAGTTAATAACTTTGACTTCGGTTGGGCCAACGCCAACTAATACTCCAACATATACTCCAACACACACACCAACCCCAACTCGTACTCCGACGCCAACGCCAACTAATACTCCAACACCGTCTGGTTCTTGGGATTTAAGTTACACTCAAGCTTGTGATGCATCGACTAACAGTGTAGATATTACAATTAGATATTCTGTTCCTTCAGGTGCGGATACTCCAAGGTTAAGATCTGACACTTTTAGTGCATTTCAGATAAGCGGAGGTTACCCAGTTGCTTCGCCAAGTGTAAATGCAACCTATATTGTTCAGAATTATCCAGTTAACTCATTGTTTAATACTCATTTGACATCCAAACCATCGCCACCGTTTACTGTTCAAAAAACTTTTACTGGAACAAGTTTGAGTTCGTGTCTTTCCCCAACTAACACGCCAACTCCAACTCCGCCAATTAGCACACCTACTCCAACACCGACAATTTCTCCGCCACCAAATTACACTGTTACTACTAATTGTGTTGCGGGCTCTAGTAGAATTAGGATGAGTTCTTTCTCCACAGGAGTTGTTTATTATGGACTGTATAGAATTTCTGATGGTGCGTTTGTGGGATCTTACACGGCTGTTGGAAGTGATAACAATTCATTTATAGTAGCCAGTAATACAGGGTATAGAGCAGAGTTTAGGGATGGAAGTGTTGGTCCTCCTTATCCAATTATCTACCAAACCAATATAACTTCAGCTACTTGTGGTCCTACCCCAACCCCGACTCCAACAGCTACACCTACACCTCCACCAACTTGGGATGTTTCGGGAATAACAGAATGTGTCGCTGGTGGAACTAGAGTGAGATTTAATGTGTCGGCGTTATTGTCTTGGTATGTGACGGATACTAACTATCCATCTAATCCACCATATTCTAGTAGTACAGCTGGAACTTACAATAATTTGTTGACAGGTATATACGGGTATGGTGTATCTGGAACAGTTAGTTTGTATAGTGGTACATATTCAAGTGGAGTGTTAAGAGATTCATTCGTTTACACGACACCATCGGCTGCAAGTTGCGGGGTGACTTCGACTCCAACGCCAACTTCTACACCAACTCCAACACCAGTACCAACTTGGACTTTGACCGGATCGACTCAGTGTTTCCCGTTAACGCCACCAAGTGTGGGAGGAATTGTTGTATTTAATGTAACTTCGTCAACAAATTGGTATATATTAAATAGCTTTAATCCTTCTTCGCCTCCATATACACAAGGTGGTCCAGGATCTTCAGGAGATCTAGCGGCTGGCGTGTATGCTTTTGATACTGCAGGGACTTTGAGCTTGTATTCTGGGACATATCCAGCAGGTGTACTAAGGGCAAGTCAGGCGTTTACAATGCCAAGTTCGACTGATTGTGGTAATGAACCTCCTTGTATGTATGAGTTGCCAGACACTCCGGTATTTATCGGGGCTTTAGCTGGTTTTGCTGGTGGTCACCCTCCGCCAATGTCGAGAAAACCTTATGTACAGTGGATTGGTAATTTGAAAGGTGACCCGACTGGATATTACGAGTTCAGAATTACTAATGACGGTGATCAGAATCCATTGACTGCTACAGCGACATCGGTCGACTGGAATACACAGGAAAACTATTGGACGACTGGGGCTTTGCTTGCATCGGATCAGGATTTTGACTGGAATTCGAGCGATTATTCTAAGTTGTCGCCACATGGAACAATTGGGGCTTTGCCTGCGCAAAGTGAAGGATTTCCTGAAGATTCCATATTATATGTGTTTGTGAAGGCTGTTAATACATGTGGACACGCTGATTCGCTTGGAGCATTTTGTCTAAAGAAGGATATTTTTGGATGGTTGCAAACAACAGGTGGGGATGTTGCAAGTGGAAGCATAATCGATGGTGGAACTGATGCTCCTGTAGGTAAGTTCAATACGACTTTCTTGCAATTATCAAAAAATGGAGGGATCTCTAGTTTCCGAAGCCAGAATTGGTCTGTGTCTGATGATGATAAATTTGCAACAAATCCGGCGACATTTTCTCAATTGATGTCGATGTATGAATCAAAAGCTGTAGCATTACCAGCGCCAAGTGCATTGCCTGGTGGAATATATACAACAAATGGAAATTTATCATACACAGGTAATTATTCGTTTAATGGTCCGGTTGTAATAATTGTTAGATCTGGTAATTTGTACATCGAAAATGATTTAACAATCGCTGGGAATCAGAATGGTGTGATATTTATGGTTGAAGGAGATATAAATATTCGCGATACGGTAGCCAGGGCAGATGGAATTTATATAGCTAAGAATACCTTCCGTTCAGCATATAATCTGCCATCAATACAGTTCACTGATCAATTAGTCATTAATGGTGCGGTATATAGTTACGGAGGATTTGCACTTGATAGGATCATTGATCCAGGTGTTGGTGCTCCAGATAATGTTGCTAGTGATCCAGGTGAACTTATTAATTATCAACCAAAGTATTTGATAATTTATGGCGACTTACTTTCGGTTTCAAATACTTCTTGGAACGAGA
This sequence comes from uncultured Gammaproteobacteria bacterium, assembly GCA_964426075.1. Classification (GTDB taxonomy): domain Bacteria; phylum Patescibacteriota; class Microgenomatia; order CAYQLK01; family CAYQLK01; genus CAYQLK01. The sequence goes on from CAYROP010000019.1 coordinate 6,928, forward strand.
TAGCTCCTTAGGTTTTTTGAATAATTAATATGGTTTTTAATTTAAACAAAAATACAAAATCTCAAGAGGTAGTTACATCTGATTTGGGTTCAAAAAAGACAAAACCTTACAAGACAATACTAATAATTTTAGGTATTTTTTTGTTGAGCTTAGCTGTGTTTTTTATTTTTTTTCGACCAGTTAAACAAACAAGTGTTAACGAAAATAGGGTTGTTAACGAAGAAATAAAAACTATAAATAGTAACCCACAAAAAATAACTACTGAAAATATTAATGGGGTAGAGTATGGAGTTTTTTTGATGAGATATAGTGCTGATAAAGAGTTCGAGATTGCTGTTTCTGATCGTACAAAATTGATTTTCTTGACTCCACCTGTAAGGGGTGAATTGGACAAAGAAATTACTAGACCAATGAATTCATGGAAAGATATCTTGCTTACTGATCAGGTAAGTTTTGAGTTCTTAGACGATATTTCAAAAGGCAGTAAAAGGATCGATGCTACCAAAGTCAAAAGTATTCAAGTATTTATAGCGGAGGACAATGAATAAAGTAATTTATTTTGTGTCAAAAGGTGTATTGGGGATTAGTGTTTTTGGTTTAGCGATTTTTGTTTGGTCTTTTTTCTCGTCAGAAGTTAAGGCTCATTTTACAACTAATACGTCTATTGTTTCGATGACGAATGCCAGCTGTACATCAGTGACTGTGACTTGGAATAGGGCAACACCAGTAGGATCAATAACTAGCCAGACATTAGCTGGTCATTACAATGATGGTACAACGAACTGGCAGGTTCAAATTTCAGGTTTGTCATCCTCAACGACATCATACACAGTTACTGGATTAACAACTGGGGTGCAGTATTGGTGGTGGGTTGGTAATGGCCATACAGATGGACACTATTTGTGGGGAACGCAAGGAGGTCCGATTACGGTTCAGTGTCCAGTGGTTTATTCTGCCTTTTATCCAGCTTTCTACCCATCGTTTTATCCAGGATTTTACCCATCTTTTTATCCTTCGGCATATTCAGCCTTTTATCCAGCTTTCTACCCATCGTTTTATCCAGGATTTTATCCAGGATTTTATCCGTCGTTTTCTCCTTGTGTAGTCACGAATCCAGCTGCACCAGTTTTGACCTCACCAGCTAGTGGGGCAACTGGTCAAGCGTTGTCGGTAAATTTGGATTGGAACGCGACTAGTAGTTGGGGCAATGAGTGTGGAGGTGTGAGTGGTAGGAGGTATAGGGTTTATTATGGTGCTGGTGCTTTAGCAAATCCTCCACTAGTTGCAACTGTTAACGATCCAACTACCATATATAATGCCGCAGGACTAAGTCCGAACACTCTATATAGTTGGAGGGTTGGAGCAGTAAACGGCGCAAATCGTGAGGCACAGTCAAGTGTTATTCAATTTACGACAGCTGCGGTGCCTGGAGCGTTTACTTTGTCAGCCACAACATTTTCACAAACGGCAGTTGATCTGAGTTGGACAGCATCATCTAATGCTGTAACTTATGAGTTAAGAAGAAATGGGGTTTTAATACAAACTCAGCCAGCGGGGAATCCGAGAACCTTTAGAGATTCTGGTTTGACATGTAATACAGCGTATAACTATCAAGCTAGAGCAATCAACGCTGCCGGTAACACAAACTCAAATACGGCGATTGGGGTTACAGCAATTTGTTCGCCTGGTCCGTTTACTTTAACTGCAACACCAGTCTCACAAACACAAGTTAATTTGAGTTGGACTGCCTCAGCAAATGCTTCTAATTATCAGATTTATCGTGGTGGTGTATTGGTTTCCACTGTTGGGTCGGCTACTCTTAGTTACAATGATACTGGTCGAACTTGTGGAACTGCTTATTCGTATCAAATAAGTGCAACTAATGCGAGTACTCCACCAGTGACTAATTCTAACGTAGCAAATGCGACAACGAGTGCATGCACACCAAACTACCCAGGGGTTGTTACGTTGAATAGTGTGACTGAAGTTTGTGTGAATGACAGTCCGGCATACGACATCGTGTGGTCGGACACCATCGCAGCACCAGATGCACCAGCGACGAACTATATTATCGAAGTAACAAAGGTTTCAACCGGTCAGGTTTATTCTCGTACAGTAGCAGGTGGCGTATTTAGTATTTCTTGGTCGACTTTGAATCAGTTTGCGTTAACGCCTCCAGGTACAACTTTTAATTATGCACCTGAACCTTCAACTAATTATTCGTTTAGGGTTACTGGTGTAAAAACTGGTTTTTTGAACGGTGTGTCTGGATCACTTGCTGATACAAGTAGTGCGTCTTGTTCGTCTTGTGCAGTTACGCCGCCAATTGCTTTTAGCAATCTTGCACCAGCGAATGGAACAGTTGCTCCGTATCGACCAGATTTTAGTTGGACTAATGCTTGGCCAAGTGGGAATTCCGGTGCGAGTTCATATACTCTAAAATTAACCCCACAGGGAGAATCTCAGTTGCCTGATGTGGTTACTACTAATACTTACCTGACTTGGGCTCAAGTTTTTGCAGTTTGGTCTGGGAACCCTTATTTAGCTGGTAATGATTTCTTGCCAGTTGGGGTGGTTTATACTTGGAATGTGGTGGCCGATAATCAGTGTACCGGTAATCAAACAAGCTCATCGACAACTTTTACTTCCCAGAATTTAAGTGCTTGGTTGCAGGCAGTTGGTGGAACGGTTGAGTCAACTGATGAAATTGAGCTTGATTATGCAAGGCCTGCTGGTTTATACAATTCGACATATACTGTAATTTCTGGTGGAAACAACAATAATTTTAATTCAAGTAGTGGTTGGGTGAGTGAGAGTTATGCAAACGCTGTTAGTCCAGAAACTTATTCTTCTTTGAAGAACCTGTTTGTTTCTAGGGCTGTTTCAACAGCTTCGATTATGCCGAATAATGGCATTTATTCGATAAGTGGTGATCAATCAGTGAATTTAGGATTTTCGGTTCCAAACGAGCCGACTGTTTTGATTGTTGAAGGGGACTTAAATATTAATACAAATATTAATCTTCCAAACGAATCAGATAATAACGCAGCGTTGATTTTGATTGTGGATGGTGATGTGAATGTTGACTCGTCTGTAACTCAGATTGATGCATATCTCGTTGTTGGTGGAAGTTTTAACAGTAGAACAGGTGCCTCAGCTTCGTCTTTTTCAAGTCAGCTAAATATATTTGGTGGGTTGGTTTATTTTACTGGGGCAAATTTTAACCGCATAATTGATCCTGTTTTGAATCCTGGTAACAACACTCCTGCCGAAAGGTTTACATATGATCCGAGAATTGTTTACCTCTTTAGCGGTGAGAATTCGTTGGGCGTTAGTCGTACCAGTTGGCAAGAGTTGGTTCCATAGGGGGTGCTACGAGTTGGTGTATACAGATATTTTATTTACTCAGATTGACTGTATGGTTGATAGTTGTAGTTTTTTATCAAGGAATAATTAGGGGAAGTCTGTATTTTGGCAGCTTAGCAGTTATTAATTAAGAATGTATTAGGACTAAAAAGTTAAAGTTTTTTTAGCGCAAAATTAAAGTGTAGAGATTAGATTGACTGGAATTGTTGGTGTTGAAGTTGGCTTCGATAACGATTTTTGAACCATCTGGCCAGGGGAATGCGGTTTTTTGTTTGCTAAGGTCACCAGAAAATAATAATTGCTTGTTATTGCCGTCTGTTTCGACAATCGAAATGCCGTCTTTGGAAGTAATAATAAAATGAGCACTGTCAGGGAACCAGTCTATTTTTGTTTCCTGATCTAGTGTACCAACAACAAATTCTTTTTTGAGTTTGATGTCATACACTCGGTAGGAGAATGAGTTGTTCTCAGAAAGTTTGTATAGGACTTTCTCCTCATCAGGAGAAAATTTTAGATTAAATGGAGCATAGTTGAGTTCAAGTTTTGCTTGGCTCGTGCTTTCGGGTTTGTTCATAGTGGAAGTTTTGGTTTTTGGAGTTGGGGTGGGTGATAAAGAGGTGTTTGTATCTAAGCTTTGTTCAGCTGCGGATCTAACCGATTCAGGTAGATCAGCTACTAGATTAGCTTGTAATAGTCTGATTGTGTCTTGCCAATCAACTAAAGTTTCGGAGGCTGTGGCCTCGGTGATCGGAGTAGTGGGATTGGATGTTCTTGATATATCGAATAAATAGTATTTTGGATTGTCGTTTACGGTTTGAACTAATATTTCGTCTGAGGAAGGTGACCAGGTGATGTTGGCCTTGTCAAAATCGATATTAGCTGTGTTTTTAACTACATTTTTTGGACCTTTATTAAAACTTAATGGTCCGTCAGACATTGTGTTGATCCAAATCCCACCCTTTTCAGTACCAGGGCTACTGTAGGCAATTTTTTGTCCATCTGGTGAAAGTTGTGGATTGGATGCACCTGATAAGGTAAGTGGTTTGAGCTCTGGAGCTAGTGGGAAGAGGAGAGCGTCTATTTCGTTAATAAGATCGGCTTGAACTATAATGTCTTTTTCCCAGGTTGTAAATCCATCTTTGGTTATTTTAACTTTGTACCCTTTGGGTTCTAGGAAGGAGATAGTGGTGTTTGTAGCTGAAACAAGTTTGTCATCGAGGAAAACTTTGGCCCCATCAGGAACAGAGTTGGCAACAATAAGGCCTGTTCGGCTTATGCCCGTTTGTGGGTTGATTTTGAAACCTCGTGCCCAAAATATTGCAAAAATACCAGCTATAAGGAGGATAATTGCAGTTGATAAGGTAATAATTATTCTATGAGCAGTTAGTGACATTTTGGTTTGAGTCGGATTTGTAATTCTCTATAAATTTGTCGTGCTAATAATAATATGAAGTAACTTATTAAGCAACAGTGTGGGTTTGTCTGTTTTTAGGTATAATTTGGTGCTTATAAATAAAAATTGGAAGTAAAAGGTTCAAATAAATAATTGAAAAAGTTTAAGTTTGGTAAAAGAATAATTGCTCGCTTTACAAGTAAAGCTCCACTTTCTTCTTTTATCAGAAGAAACATAAAATGAAGAATTTAAAGTTTGGTAAAAGAATTGGAATAGATTTAGGTACAGCTAATTGTTTGGTTTGGCTCGAATCTGTTGGAGTGGTTATGAGTGAGCCTACGGTTGTAGCTGTTGCAACGGATGATGGTCGAGTAGTTGCGGTTGGAAACGAGGCAAGGGAAATGTTAGGAAGGACACCAGAGAATATTACAGCACTTAGGCCATTAAAAGATGGAGTAATTGCAGATTATGAAATTACTCAGGCTATGCTTAGATATTTAATCGATCGTGTTTGTGGTAAAAGCCGATTGTTTAAGCCAGAAGTAATGATTTGTGTGCCTGCTGGTGTTACTCAGGTTGAAAGAAGGGCGGTTTTGGATGCAACAATGTCAGCTGGAGCAAAGAGAGCATATTTAATTGACGAGCCGTTGGCTGCTGCAATTGGAGCTAAAATTCCCATTGGTGCTGCAAGTGGAAGTATGATCATTGATATAGGTGGTGGTTCTGCTGAAGCGGCAGTTATTTCTTTAGGTGGAGTTGTTGTTCATGAGAGTGTGAGAGTTGGGGGAAATAAGATCGATGAATCTATTGCGACATATCTTAGACGCCGACATAATCTGATAATCGGAGAAAGAATGTCGGAAGAAATTAAACTTAGGATTGGAAGTGCTTTGGTTCTGAATCCAGAAAAAACTATGGATGTGAAGGGTAGAGATTCTATTACTGGGTTGCCAAGGACAATTACGGTTAGCTCTACCGAAATTACTGAGGCTATTTCTGAACCTCTTAAAGCAATTGTTGGAGCGATTAAGGGGGTATTGGAACAAACTCCACCTGAGTTGTCTTCTGACATTATTGATAAGGGAATAGTTATGAGTGGAGGAACTTCGATTTTGAAAAATTTTGACAAATTCGTAACTTTGGAAACAGGTGTGCCGGCTCATGTGGCTGAAGACCCACTAAAGTGTGTTGTTTATGGAACTGGAGTTGCTTTGGAGCATATTGATTTGTATAAGAAAAGTATTACTCGAAAGTAACATTTTTCTTCTTATCGTTTAAGAAAAATTTTATGATAAATATTAAAATTTATCCTTTACATTCAAATAAAAAGACTAATTTATTTTTTGCGAGTAAGAAATCAATTACAAGAAGATTATTTTTTCAGGTGTATAATTTTCCGACTGCTAAATAACTAATAAATTATAAATAAACTAAATAATGAAGATCGGAATAGACGCCTCAAGATCATTTGGAAGTCAAAGAACGGGTACGGAGAATTATAGTCTGAAGATTATTGAGGAGCTAGTTAAGAATCATCCTGATGATGATTTTGTGCTTTATACAAGAGAATCTTCTGGTAGAAGTTGGCCGATTAATGCTCACGAAAAAAGGATTGTTTTTCCAAGGTTGTGGACACAATTAGGGTTGGCGCTTAAAACCTATACTGATAGGCTTGATATTTTATTTATTCCATCTCACACGATGCCTATTTTAGGCAAGAAAAGCATGAAATATGTTGTAACCATACACGACTTGGGGGTACAATTTCTGCCTCAGTATGACAAGTTTCCTCACAAATACTATCTTGATTTTACGACTAAATACGCAATTAAAAATGCTGATGGATTAATTGCGGTTTCGCAAACAACAAAAAAGGATATTGTTAATTTTTGGCCGCAAGCAGCATCTAAAACAAGGGTGATTTACGAAGGGTTTGATGAGGAGGTATTTAATGAAAAAATTTCAAAAAAAAATATTGATGAAGTTAAAAAGAAATTTGATTTGAAGGGGTATATTTTGTTTGTTGGAACAATTCAGCCGAGGAAGAATCTATCTAGATTGATTGAGGCTTATGCCAAAATTTTTCCAAAGCTTGATGGAGTGGAATTGGTGATCGTTGGAAAAAAAGGCTGGAATTATGAAGATATCATGAAAATGCCTAAAAAAATGGGGGTTAAAAAAAATGTAAAATTTTTGGGCTATGTATCTGATGAGTTTTTACCAGCTTTATATAAGGGTGCACGCATGACGGTATTGCCATCATTATATGAAGGATTTGGTTTACCAATTTTGGAATCAATGGCAGTTGGAACACCTGTGGTTGTTGCTAAGGGGTCGTCTTTGACTGAAGTTGTAGAGAAATCTGGACTATTGGTTAACCCAAAATCTGTTGATGACATTGCTGAAAAGATTTTGCAATTGGCAACAAAAAAAACTTTACATACTAAGTATTCGAAACTGGCGATAAAAAGATCAAATGATTTTTCTTGGAAGACTTCAGCTATTAAGACCAGAAAGTTTTTTGATCAGATAGTTGGGGTTTATGAGTTATGAAATTTAGTTTATTTGAAATTCAGTTTGATAATTTGTCCAACGCCAAAGCTTTGGAAGAATTGTCGGATTTGCGATTGAGAGGTGGTTATATAGTTACGCCAAATCCGGAATTTATTGTAAGGTCAATGGCTGATTCTAGGCTAAAAAATATTATTAATCGGGCTGATATTAGCTTGGTTGATGGTGTTGGGATAGTTTGGGCGTCAAGAATTCTCGGGAAAGGCAGTCCTAATCGGATAAGTGGGGTTGATTTTATGGAGATGGTAATTAAATTATCAAACGAAAAAGGGTGGAGAATTGGACTTTTGGGGGGAAAGGGTAATACAGCTCAAAAGTTAGGAAGGTTAATTACTCGAGCATATCCTGCCATATCTGTTCCTTTTGCAATGTCAGGTTCTCCTGAATCTTCAAGAGACGGCCAGATAAGAGAAAAAATCGCTGGACTTAAATTAGATTTTCTTTTTGTAGCATACGGTAATCCGAAACAAGAGTATTGGATTGAGAGGAATTTAGGCAAGGTTGATGCTAAAGTTTTAATGGGTGTAGGTGGATCGTTTGATTATTTGACTGGTAATGTTAGGAGAGCGCCTGGAATTGTCAGAAAAATTGGATTTGAATGGCTTTTTAGACTGGTGAGTCAACCTTGGAGAATTAAAAGACAGTTAAGTTTAATTGTTTTTGTGTCTATGGTTTTGAAAAAGAGGCTATTCAGGTAGAATTAAGTTAATTATGAATTACAGATCAGACGACAAGGGTGGTCGGTATACTATTTTTGCTACAGGTAGAACCAAAAGGCCTGATCAATCACAGGTTAAAGGTGATGATTTTTGTCCGTTTTGTCGAGAAAATATAAATAGAGAGAGTATTGTTGGTTATATTGGAGAGTCGGTTGATAACTGGAAGGTAGTTAGTATTAATAACAAATACCCAATTACTAATATCCATGAAGTGATTATTCATTCGACTGGTCATGATCGCACAATTGAAAAAATGGATAGTAATGAGATGAGTGATGTTTTCCGTATGTATCTTAATAGGTATCTTTGTCTAAAAGACAAGGGTCAGGTTAGTATTTTTTGTAATTATGGCAAGTTTGCTGGAGCTTCTTTGGAGCACCCCCACTCACAAATTATTGTCGTCGATAATCAATTAAAATTTGATCAATTAGAAAAACAGTCCAAAGTCGAAAATATTTTTACTGAGGGTGATTTTGATGTTGTTGTTCCGGAGTATTCAGAGTATCCGTACGAGGTATGGGTTACTTCGAACAAAAGATTTGAAGATTTTATGGATGGTGATATTGCAATTGCAGGGAATGTAACACAAAAAATTATTAATACATTAATTACTCACTTATCAGAGGTTTCATTATTACAAAAGCATTTTGGTAAACCACACTTACATTGGAAAGAATATGGAGTTGCTTATAATTACTATATTTCAACATCGAATGGGTTTTATTTGAGAATAATTCCGAAACTTACTATTCAAGCTGGATTTGAGTTGGCAACAGGAATCAATGTAAATGTGGTGGACCCCAGTGAAGTGGTTGATTTGTTAAAACAGGATTTGTCATGAATGAGGAATTGAAAGATAAACTGAGTTTGGAAGCTTATACAAACATAACCAAATGGTTAAGTGATGATGAATATTTATCCTTTCGTGGTGAGATAAATTCGCTTATTGAACAAAAAAAGTATTCATATTTAGAAGACTGTTTTTATAAACATATTGAAATTGGTACCGGTGGAATACGGGGGTCCTTAGGTCCGGGTCCTAACAAAATAAACCTAAGAACAATTGGTGAGGCTGCTCAAGCTTTGTGCCAATTTATGACAGAAGTGAGTCCGGAAAGTATGAGTATGGGAGTTGTTATTGGGCATGAGGTTAGAAAGAATTCGATTCCATTTGCCTCACTTTGTGCGAGTATTTTGGCCGCAAATGGAATAAAAAGTTACTTATTTGAATCATTTCGTGCAACGCCGGAGATTTCTTTTGCTGTTAGACATTTGGGCGCAGTTGCAGGTATACAACTAACGGCATCACATAATCCGAGAACTGATAACGGTTTTAAGTTCTACTGGACAGACGGTGGACAGGTGGTGCCACCTTTAGATCAAAAGTTTATGGAGTTGGTTCAAAATGTTGCTGAGGTTAAGCGAATGGATTTTGAGGAGGCAAAATCTGGCGGATATGTGACTATTATTGGCGAAGATATTGATAAAATTTATTGGGAAAAGGTTCGCAATCTTTCTGTTTCGAAGTCTAGAAGCGCGAAGATTGTGTTTTCTCCAATTCATGGAGCGGGATCAAAGAACGTTTTACCGGTTTTGTCTCAAGAGGGATTTGATGTTTTTGTTGTTCCTGAACAAGCGGAACCAGATGAAGATTTTCCTACAGCTGTTGGTGATCTAATTAACCCCGAGTATGTAGAAGTTATGGAGTTGCCGATGAAATACGGGGTTGAAAAAGGGGCTGATTTGGTAATAAATTCTGATCCAGATGCAGACAGAATTGGTGTTGCTTCTAAAATTAAAATTGGTTCAAATGAAGTTAGATTCTTGACTGGTAATCAGTTAGGGGTGTTGTTGACTGAATTTTTGTTAAAAAAGAAAAAAGACTTAGGGGAATTAAATAGCTCAAATTTAATACTTGAGACTTATGTAACAACATCTTTGATTTCTAAAATTGCGCAAGGTTATGGAATAAAAGTAGTTGATGATCTTTTGGTTGGTTTTAAATTTATCGCAGAAATAATTGAAAAGCTCGAAAATAAAAATGACTTTTTGTTTGCGGCCGAAGAATCACTTGGGTATTTAGCGGGAAGTTTTGTCAGAGATAAGGACGCTTCGATTGCTGCGCTTTTGGCAGCTGAAATGGTTAGTGAGCTTAAAGATCAAGGTAAAACTATGGTTAATTATTTAGACGAGATTTATGCGAAATATGGATATTTTAAAAACATACTTAGAATGGTTGAATTGCCAGGAAAAGAAGGTGCTGGCAATATTAGAAAGATAATGTTGGGCTTGCGAAGCCGTGATTGGACCGAAATCGGCGGTAAAAAAGTTTTGACTGTAATAGATAGATTACCAGAAGAAAAGCGAGATGAAAGCATCTATAAAACAGGATCCGCAAAAGATATGAGAACTTTTATTTTTTCTAATGACGGATTGTGTCGGTTAACTGCAAGACCGTCGGGTACAGAGCCGAAAGTGAAATATTATATTCAGTTTTGGGGAGATTTTAAGGATAAAGGATTGATTGATAAGAATGCCGAAGATATAGAAGCGGGAATACTTGAAATTCAGGAAAAAATATTAAAAGGCTAAATTAGTCGGGGTTAATGCCAAGAGCCCAAAGTACAGCCTCTTTTTTGTACCGTCTATCGCCCCGTGAATTGATTCTGATGGGTGTTAGTTTGCCTCGATTACCCCAGCGTTTAATTGTCAGGGGAGAAACACGCAAAATTTTTGCAACTTCTTTTACAGTTAATAACTCTGGCCAGTCTTCTCCAATTTTTGCCATAATTTTTTGTGATTCAAACTATATTAAAATATATCGGTTTGACTTGAATATTACAAGGGGTTGATTAAATAAAACCACAAAAAACACCCCTAGTTTAGAGGTGTTTTTTGGTTTATTTGAAATAAATAAATTACTTCAGTTCAACTTTAGCGCCTGCTTCTTCAAGCTTTTTCTTAGCTTCTTCAGCTGCTTCTTTTTTAGCGTTTTCGATCAAAGTTTTTGGAGCGGCATCAACTAAAGCTTTTGCTTCAGCTAAACCTAATTCCTGGTTGATTTCACGAACTGCTTTGATAACGGCGATTTTGTTTGCGCCTGCTTCAGCTAAAACGACTTCGTATGAATCCTTCTCTTCAGCTGCTGGTGCGTCAGCAGAGCTAGCTGCACCTCCTGCGGCAACTGCGACAGGGGCTGCGGCGGTAACACCGAATT
>CAYROP010000020.1:0-18019 GCA_964426075.1 uncultured Gammaproteobacteria bacterium
ATATAGTTACCATCTTGGTCGACTGTTACTGCTTCTGGCTGTGGATCAATTTTGGTTGTATATATTCTTTGATAAGCATTGTCTGGTGGAAGTGCTATTTCGGAATACACTCCCCTTAAATTGTCATTTTTGAGATGGTAGGTTAAGTTAAGTTTGTAGATCTGTTTTTCTCCAAATGAACTAGAGACACCTTTTTGTGATATTTTCGTAACATCAAATGAATAAACGGTTTTAGGTATTCCACTAATTGTCGTTTTTTCAGTTTTAACTGGTTCAGGATTAATGAAAGCGACTGGACCAAAGGAATCAGGTACAGCCATATGTACATTGTATGAACGTACCTCGTCTGTTTTGCTGAGTTTTGGAATAGAAATTTCCCAAATAATTCCATTTTTGACCGTTAGCTCATTGGCGTCGTAATTGAGTTTCCAATTAAGTTTTTTACCTAAACCAACTACTCTTTGATTAAAAGTAACAGCAAGTTGAGTTTTATTGTTTTCAAACTTTTGCTCGACTTCTAATGGACCTGACAAATCAGCTGCTGAAATATTTTCTGGTTTGGTCTGACCAAGGGAGAGATTAAACTTAGTTGCGTAAAACCGACTGGTGTTATTTTCAAGAGAAATGTTTTGGCTAACTTTTGTTTTACCATTTGTGTCGATGTCGTAGATAACATCATAGTCGGCTGAGAACTCACCTTCAGCTAAAACATTCGTGTTAACGATAAGTGTAAATGTAAAAAAAGAGAAAATTAAAAAAAATGATCGACAAATTAGTTTCACGGCAGGTGTTAGATATTAATAATAGCTAAAAACTAAACAAAATAATATTTTTGTTTCAGATTAGCTTGGAGAGAAATTTAGCTGTATGCGATTTAGGCTCTTTGGCAACCTCATTTGGGGTACCTTGGGAAACAATGGTTCCACCCCCATCTCCACCCTCTGGACCAAGATCAATGATCCAATCTGCGTTTTTTATAATATCAAGATTGTGTTCAATCACAACGATAGTATTCCCCTGTTCCACAAGCCTAATTAAAATATTTAGCAGTTTTTCTATGTCAGCAAAATGCAGTCCAGTGGTTGGTTCGTCAAGTATGTATAGGGTTTTACCGGTCGAGCGTTTTGATAATTCTGAGGCTAGTTTAACCCTTTGAGCTTCACCACCAGATAAGGTTGGGGCTGGCTGTCCTAATTTGATATAACCAAGACCAACATCGACAACGGTCGCGAGTTTGTTTTTTATAGCTGGAATATTGTTAAAAAACTCTAGGGCTTCTTCAACCGTCATATCTAAAACTTCAAAAATATTTTTATCCTTAAAGTGAACTTCTAAAGCTTCTTCGTTATAGCGTTTACCAGTACAAACTTCACAGTCTACATAAACATCAGGTAGGAATTGCATTTCGATCTTTACTTGACCCTCTCCTTCACAAGCCTCACACCTACCGCCTTTAACATTAAAGGAAAATCTGCCTGATTTGTATCCGCGAATCTTGGCTTCAGTGGTTGAAGCGAAAAGCTCGCGAATTGGGGTAAAAATACCAGTATAAGTGGCAGGGTTTGATCTGGGAGTCCTACCGATTGGGGACTGGTCGATCATAATCACTTTATCAAGACTTTCTGTACCCATTATCGTGGTATGTCCGCCTGGACGCTCTTTAGCATGATAAAACTGTTGGGCTAAACTTTTATAAAGAATATCGTGTACTAGTGTAGATTTGCCTGATCCGGAAACACCAGTGAAACAAACGAATTTGCCCAGTGGAATTGAAACATCGATACCTTTTAGGTTATGTTCTGTGGCGCCAATAATCGTTAATTCCTTACCATCATGTGGATTAATAAAAGAGCCTGATTTGGCAGTAATTTTTTTCTTATCAGAAAGGTATTTTCCGGTTAATGATTTAGGATCAGTAATGATCTGCTGTGGAGTGCCTTGTGAAACAATCATTCCACCATGTTCGCCTGCACCTGGTCCAAAATCAAAAATATAATCAGATTCCAACATCATATCTCGATCATGTTCAACAACTAGGACAGAGTTGCCTAAATCACGAAGCTTTTGCAGTGTACCTATTAAACGGACATTGTCTCTTTGATGAAGTCCAATTGATGGCTCATCCAGAACGTAAAGCACACCTGAAAGCCCCGAGCCTATTTGTGAGGCTAGACGAATTCTTTGAGCTTCACCACCAGCTAAAGTTGTAGCGGTTCGTGATAATGAAAGATAATCTAGTCCGACGTCTATTAAGAATTGCAATCTGGCAGTTATTTCTTTAAGAATTGGCTCAGAAACTTGATTGTCTCTAGGGTTGGCAGCAAACGAAGTTTTGATGCTTTTGACCCATTCTAAACAGTTACGAATTGATTTTTTGGACACTTGTTCGATATTTAAACCTTCAACGGTGACTGACAACGCTTCAGGCTTGAGTCTTGTGCCATTACAGGTTGGACAGGTTAATATCCGCATAAATTTTTCTATTTCGCCACGAATGTATCCCGACTCAGTTTCTCGATATCTGCGCTCTAAATTTGGAATAACACCCTCAAAAGTGGTTTGCCACTCAGCATTTTTCCCAAATCGATTCTCGCCTTGAACTTTGAATACTTTATCTGACCCAAATAATAAAAATTTGCGATCGGCATCAGTTAAATCTTTAATCGGTGTGTTGATTGAAAAATGAATTTGTTTGGCAGCCTCCTCAAGAAGCCTAGCAAACCATGTTTCATGCGTAGAGAGTCTGGACCAAGGCAAAATACCGCCTTGTGCAATTGTTAAATTAGGATTAAAGACCAATTCAGGTTCAACTTCAAGTTTTGTGCCAATACCAGTACAGGTTGGACAAGCGCCATGTGGTGAGTTGAAAGAAAAAGTTCGTGGTTCAATTTCAGATAAAGAAATATTATCGATCGGACAAGCAAATTTTTCACTAAACAAATGATCTTCTAGTTCGGTCGGAAAATCAGGGATTTCAAATGAGGCATCTTGAATTTTGGCGACGATTAAATTACCTTCGGCTAGCTTAAGTGCGGTTTCAACGGATTCTGATAGCCTTTGTTTGTCTGCTACTGGTAATACTAGTCTGTCAATCACAGCATCAATCGAATGTTTGTTTGTTTTTATTAATGTAAATTCATCTTCAATATCATGAATTTGTCCATCAACTCTAACTCTAGTAATCCCTCTTTTCCTGAGATCCGTGAAAAGTTGTGAAAACTCCCCTTTTCTATCTCTTACAATGGGAGCCAAAATTAGTACTCTAATCGGCGGCTTAGCTTTGATATCTCCTAGTTTTTGAATTTCATCAACGATTTGAGTAGCAGATTGATGTTTCACCTCGCGACCACAGACAGGACAATGTGGGTGGCCGACTCTGGCAAACAACAACCTTAAATAATCATAAACTTCGGTAATTGTTCCTACCGTTGAACGAGGATTTCGAGAAGTTGATTTTTGATCAATAGAAATTGCTGGCGATAAACCGTCGATTTGATCAACGTCGGGTTTGTCCATGACACCAAGAAATTGTCTGGCATAACTTGATAAGGATTCGACGTACCGTCTTTGTCCTTCAGCATAAATGGTATCGAATGCCAGTGAAGATTTACCAGATCCAGATAGACCTGTAAAAACAACAAGCTGATTGCGTGGTATTTGTAATGTCAGGTTTTTGAGATTGTGCTCACGGGCGCCAAAAACAGAAATAAACTCTTGGTTTTTAACGATTTTTTTCGGGTTATCTTTGGTGCTGGCCATGAAGAGATATTTTAGTACAACAAAGTACTTATTTCAAGACTATAATAGTTGCTTACGAGAAGCTTCTAACCTATAATATTCCACTATGGCAAATACGACAGAAACGATTGACTCTAAAGCCGTGGCTGTAGAATTCGAATTGGAAAACGGCAACTTGTTTGATGTTTCTGAAGAGGAAAAAGTAAGGTTATTAAAATATGAGGCTGAGTTATTGGATTTTCGTCCACAGATTGTCACATCTTTTAGCTCACTAGATCGATTAAATAAAATAACTAGAGAAAGGGATTTAAAAATTAAGGCTGTTTTAAACGATTTGAGAGATCAGGCTGACCAGATAAAAATTGCACAAAATGCAAGTGTTTTATATTTAGCAATTCTAGAGACAGGAAATAAGGCAGGTTGGACACCTGAACAGGTTGCGGAGGTTTTTGAAAAACAACTTGATTTTAATCACGAGGTTTCACTTGTAACAAGAGATTTGGCTAAGAAAAGATTAAGAGGCGGAGAGTTACCTAGTAACCGAGCGATTGCTACGGCCTATGCTAAGTTAGCAAGAAGAATACCAAGTTGGTACAGGCTCGGTACTACCTCTTGGCAAAATTTTATTTATGACATATTCAACCTTCAGGCTGAAATAGAAAAAGATATATTGTCCGGAATTTGCTCATCGACTATAGGCAGTCTTGAAGGAACTTATCGGATTACGGATGAAAATGTATTGCCAGACTGGATGAATGAAGAGGGATCTGGAATATATAATACTGATAGAGATGTTGTTACTTATGACTTAAAAGAGGATGAAGAAGCAAAAAAACGGTTAGTAGAACAGTTTGAATACCACTCAACTAAAAAAGATTATTTAACTGAATCAGCCAAAAGTAAGGGCAAAAAAACGATATCAAGAAATGCTGGTAAGTACCAACAGCTTTTTCCCTACGATGAGCTAGATGTTGCTCAACTTGTAATGTTTTTGGCCAACACAGATGGAATGACCTACTATGATCTTGATCCTCGATCAATAGATCAACTTAGTCCAACTCAAATTAACACAAGAGCACTGGTAGCGGAGGCAAAAGAAGATTGGTTTATTAGGCGATTTGCAGAAACTGCAGACTTGTCGGAAGAAATGTTAAGAGTTTTCTTGAAAAAAAAATTAGAAGATATTAAGTTTTTTGAAGGTACCCAAGAGGAAAAGGAAAGAAAACTTGCTGCACTTTTTTCTGCTTTCGGTCAAAGTGAGGCTATGGTAAGTCTTAGGCTAGCTGACAAAAAAACAGCACAAAAACTAACTTTTGATGTCAGACCAATGCTTACATTAATAGATGATCAGGCTTTGGAAAATTTAAGAGCAAAATTTTTAAATAATCCTCTTTTTGCTAAAACGGAGCTTGTTAACGATGTGGCCAGTGAAATCGTTAATTCATTGTGGTCAGGAGCGATTGATAAGGACACGGCAAAATTAAAAATTGAGTATAAAAAATTCGTTATAAATTGGTTGAAAAATAATTGGAGAGTTGCATACACAGCACTTTATCATAGGCTACATAATGCTGATATTTTTCAAACTACTACAACGGTTGAAACTCATACTGAAATTGATCAAACAGAATCAGAAGAGATGGAATCAGCAATAATCGAAGCGAAGATTGGAAGTTTAATCGATTGGAGTGTGGTTTTTGATGTTAACAGAAACGGTGATGCACGCATGGAAGAGTTAAGAGGAGATAGTCTTGAGGAGTTAGAAGAACATTTAGCCGCTCTTCTTATTAAACATAAAATTAGCTGTTCGATTAAATTATCGAGTGTTATTCACACTTTAGAGTGGGCTGCTGGATTACCGCAAGATGTTTTACAACTTATGATTCGCGAAACGGTAAATGGACAAGAGTATTTAAAAATTAAGAGAGGTAATATAAGGTTATTTTTTCAAATCGACCAGGCTGCTAAGCGGCTGGTGTTCTTTGTTTATCAAAAGCAAGACAGAAGTTATCATTTTTAGAACCTATAGTTTATTTTTTGTAAAATAAGGAGTAAAATATTTGTGGTGCAAAGCACAAAAATCATGTTCAGACATGCCACGTCTGGAGTGAAAATTGTGCAAACCCCGTTGCATCAAAATGAGGCAAAGAGAAGTGGCAAAGAAAAGGTCCACACCTGGACGCGACCAGGTCAATGCAGTCGACGACAGATTCGAGATCACTCACATCAATGACGCGGAGTGTGAGTATGACCCTCAGATTTCTGTGGGGACATACCTTACTGTCCATGGTAGTGATGGTCGACCTCTGGAACTGTTTGTTGGCCACGGTGTTGGACACCTGAACTCTGGGAGAGCTGGTTTCTACGACTAGCTACCCACCTCGAAGTGGGGCGGATTATTCAAATATCCGCCTCTTTTTTTGTTCAAATTTTTTTATTTGAGAGTGTCTATTTGGTTACGAATTTCTATTGCCTTCTCAAAGTCTAAATCATTGGCCGCCTCGTGCATTTGTCTGGTTAAAAATTTGATAATTTTTGTCTTTTCGTCTGGCAAAATTACACCTGTTTTGGCTTTTTTAATCGCATTAACAATAACATCGTCAAGCTTGGGGACTTCAGGAACATCAAGATCTCTATCGGAAAGTTTATCTCTAACCTTTTTAGTTATTCCAACTGGAGTAATATTGTGTTTTTGATTATATTCGAGTTGGATTTTGCGTCTTCTGGTCACCTCGTCGATGGCAGCCTGCATAGAATCGGTAGTTTTGTCGGCATACATAATAACCTTGCCGTCAATGTGCCTTGCCGCTCTACCCATTGTCTGAATCAATGATGTTCTTGAGCGCAAAAACCCTTCTTTGTCCGCATCAAGAATTGCAACCAATGAAACTTCCGGCAAATCGAGTCCTTCACGAAGAAGGTTAATACCAACAATACAGTCATATTTACCAAGTCGCAGGTCATCTAAAATATCGGTTCTATCTAGTGTTGTGATGTCTGAATGTAAATATTGAACACTAACACTTTTTTCCTCTAAATATTTTGACAAATCTTCAGCCATTCTTTTGGTAAGCGTGGTTATCAAAACCCTTTGTCCTTTATCCACTCTATTTTTGACTTCAATAATTAAATCATCAATTTGTCCTTCTGTTGGTCTGATCTCAATTTCTGGATCTACTAATCCCGTAGGTCTAATAATTTGTTCAACAACCTTGCCGTTTGAAAGTGAGACTTCGTAATCATTAGGTGTTGCAGACACATAGACGGCTTGATTGATTTTACGGCTAAATTCGTCGAATTTTAATGGTCTATTATCAAGTGCTGAAGGTAGTCTAAAACCAAAATCGATTAAGGTTTGTTTACGAGCTTGATCACCGTTATACATACCTCTAATTTGAGGTAGGGTAATATGTGACTCGTCGATCATAAGCAGATAATCATCAGGAAAATAATCTAACAAAGAATATGGTGGTTCGCCTGGCTGTCTTCCATCAAAATATCTAGAGTAGTTCTCAATGCCATTACAGTAACCGAGCTCTTGTATTATTTCTAAATCGTAATTTGTTTTTTGACTGATCCTATGAGCCTCTAGGTCTTTGCCTTGGCGTTTTAATTCTTTAACCCTAAGATCAAGGTCGGTGAGAATTTGTTTTCTGCCTTCTTCAAAGGTGTCCTTGGACGCTTGGTAGTGCTTAGCTGGATACAGAATTGCTTTTTGGAGTTCTCGAACAGTTGTAGCATTGATTGGGTCTGTAACTGTAATTTTAGTAATCGTGTCTCCACTAAAGTACAATCTCAGCGGATTTTCCTCATAGGCCGGAAAAATTTCAATAATTTCCCCCCTTACTCTATAGACACCCCTGCGAAAATCTACCTCGTTACGTTCGTATTGAATACGATCAAAGGACTTAAGTAGCTCAGATCGTGTAATTGTCTGCCCTACTGACATTTCTGCAATATAGCGATTATACTCGACAGGTGAGCCAAGGTTATAAATACAAGAAACAGAAGAAACGACAATTACATCTTTACGAGTCATTAAATTCATCGTTGCCGAGAGTCTTAGTTTGTCTATCTCTTGATTGATATCGGTTTCTTTCTCAATATATGTGTCTGTTTGCGGGATATAAGCTTCTGGACGATAGTAGTCGTAATAACTAACGAAATAACTAACCGCATTATCTGGAAAAAATTCCCTGAATTCTTGGTATAGCTGGGCAGCCAGTGTTTTATTGTGAGAAATAATTAGTGTAGGTCTTTGAGTGTTGGCAATAACATTAGCCATGGTAAATGTCTTACCAGATCCAGTTACTCCTAAAAGCGTTTGATGCTTCTGGTTTGTCTCGACGCCATTTGTAAGGGTCTCGATCGCCTGAGGTTGGTCCCCAGAGGGTTTATAGTCTGATTTGAGTATAAAACGGGACATTAGTCAATTATAGGCGGCTCTAACACAACTGTTCCTTCAATTCGATCATCCTGTTGAGGGTCACGGTGATTTTCTGCCTTTGCGAATTCTTTATGTAGTTTTTTGGATAACTTTGTAAAAATTTTAAGCCTTACAAAATCGCCTCTTTTTTGCAAATCAGAAATTAAATATGCAATATGTTCTTTGATTAAGTCGATTTCCCGACGAGATAATGGGGTTTTTCCAGGGAACCTATCAGATAATTGATTGAGTCTTGCGAATTTATCAAAAAGTATTGCACTAGCATTTTCTAATGGTACTGAAGGGTTTAAATTCTCTATAACTAATCCCGATGTGTATTCGTCTTGATCAAGTATATTTTGTTCACAATATATGGATGATAAAAATTCCAACATTTGTGGCGATAGGTCAACTTCTACAACTTGAGAACGGTCGCCAGCTGTTGCAACTATTTCTTCTGCAGCGTCGATTACTGATTCAGCATTGAAGGTATTCCCCTCCTTTAGGATTCTTTCTGCTGCTTTTACAGCGTCTTTACCATGTTCTGCTTCTGGGTGATGCATAGATTTTTGGGTTTAATTCGAGCCTCATATTACCATATTTTGCCCGAAGCTTCTAAATTGTCGTTCAAATAGTGTAATAATAAATTATAGGTATGAATGATTTAGAACAAAGAGTCCCAACGAGTGTTGTAAGTATTGCAAAAATAATGCCAAATCCTGAGGCGTTGCTTACAATTCCACAATCAGAAAGAAATCCACAGGGTTTGATGGAAGCCAGAATTGATAATTTGAGAAGACAGCTTAGAGATAAGTACAAGGACATGCCAAGTGAACGAGTAGATTTTGTGTTAGATGTTTTTTTTGGTCCATTCAATTTTCGTGAGTTTGATCCGGAAAAAAAATATTCAAGAAATGAGGCTCGTGAGATAAAAACCAGATCAGCTAGTATTCAACATTTGATGACACATATGGCATTACATGCTGGTAGCGAAAACTGTGATCCACAATTTCAATTAAAGATAGCTCGTCAGCTTCAGAAATTTCAAGAAATTGCATCTAGTCGTTTTGGAAGACAAATAGAGCTCAACAAGTTTTTGAAGGGTGTGATGGCAGAAATTGGCGTTGTTAAAGCACTACTATCTTCTGGATGCGAAGTAATTTTGCCTGATTATCAGCCACAAAAATCGTTTGAAGACAGTCAAGTCTGCCAGATGGATGTTGACCTTGGTATTGATTTGGTTGCTGTAAAAGGAGCAGATATTTTTTTGGTCGACGCTAAGGGAACTAGATATTTTGAAGAACCAACCACTAAAAGGACGAGAGTTGATGCAAACGGTAATCCACTAGTTAGAAATAAAGTCGACATTATTGAACAGCAAAGGTATGAATGGAACTTACCTAATTTGCGGGGGGTATCTGGAGTTGAAGATGTTTTTAGACAACACCCTAATGGTAATGTACATAAGTTAACGATAAAAATTCCAACTAGCGAAGAATTCTTACCTCCTATTAACCTACAGGATGGTAGACCTGTTGGCACTGCACTTAGATCCTACGCACGGTTGAATTCTGAACTTACTAATGATATAATTATGGGTCTAGATAGATCTCGGTTGTCCCGTTTGGGATACCCACTATCAACACAAATTGAGGAGGCGGTCAATGCGAAATCAGCGTAGACACACCCCCGTTCGTATAGTAAGTGAAAATAGTGTGCCTGCTCCACTTATTGATGAGCGCGAGCTTGAAATAATTGGCGAAATCACGGAGCAGATCGAACAGGAATTTTCTGAAGATCTTGACCATGACACTGTCGCATCTACCGGTACGAACGAATCTGCTGGAAACAGCGACACACCTGACCATAAGTGAAACACCTTATGGTCTTTTTTATAGGATAAATTTTTTTTATTAACACAAGTATTGATTTTCGGGTTTTCTTTGTTATAATTGGTTAAGACTGAATGAACTTGTAGAGCAGTACAAGTCTATAAAAAACAAATTAAATAAAAATATGCCAGTTACCTTATATAAAAGACAAAAACAAATTTTAGATTTTATTAATCAGTATGTTTCTGTAAACGGACATTCTCCAACATTACAAGAAATTGCTGATGCACTATCACTTAGATCGCTTGCAACCGTACACGAACACTTACAAGCTTTGAGTAGGAAAGGAATAATTAGACGCTTTGAGGGATCGGTTAGAGGGATTGAGGTTTTGGACAAAAAAATTGGAGACAGCTTGCAAGGAATTGAACTACCTTTATTGGGTTTTATTGCCGCTGGTGCCCCAATTGAGCCATACACAGATCCGAATGCAACTTTTTCAGTATCCCCTGCTCTAGTTTCAGCAAAAAAGAGAAGTTATGTCTTGCAGGTTAAAGGTGATTCGATGATAGAAGATGGAATTCTTGATGGAGATTTTGTAGTAATCGAGGAGCAAAATGTCGCTAATAATGGAGACATAATTGTTGCTTTACTTGAAAACGGCGTTGCGACTTTAAAACGATTTTTTAAAGAAAAAGATCGCATTAGATTACAGCCAGCTAACAGTACAATGAAACCTATTTACACCAAAAAAGTAACTGTTCAGGGTAAGGTTGTGGGTGTTATTAGAAAATTTTAAGCAAACCGCTTTTCTTATTGTAACCGCATAATATATAAAAATTGTTTTGCCATATTTGGCTGTGTTAGAGTTAAAGTATGGATACAAACAACAATAACCCCTTGGACCCGGGATTGGGTTCGACTCCTTCTACAAGTGATACAGTCACTGATACTCCAGTTGCTGTACCTGATTTGGGCGCGCCTGTTTCGCCTACTCCAGATCCAGTTGCTGCACCAGCAAGTGACGCCCCAAGTGCACCCATGGCTGATGTGCCGGCTCCAGATATGGGAGTGCCAGCACCAGAAGCTGAAGCACCAGCACCAGCTCCTGTAGCTGATATGCCACCGTCTGCTCCAGCAAATGATGCGCCAGTTGGATTTGACCCTGCTGTACCTGGAACAGATTCCAGTGATATTGGAGGCGATGAACAATATAAAGCGGATGTAGCGGCAGCTAGCACACAATTTAATGCAGATATGGATAAACTGGATGAGAAATATCCAGGCACATCTCCAACTGACTCTGCTTCTTCTGTGCCAACAGAACCAGCCCCTGCAGCAGAGGTGCCAGCACCAGAAGCTGAAACAACGAATCAAGGTTAAGTTAAGAAAAAATATAAGTTAAATAAAAACCCCTTTAATTTGTTTTTAAATAATTTGAGGGGTTTTTATGTGGCGTTAGTGTTGCCAGTTGAGAGATTATCCAATAGATTGTGGGGTGTTGAAACCGGCTTGGTGACTAAAGTGCCTTTATCAAGCTGTCTTAATTCAGATTCGTAAGTCGATTTGAGTGTTTTATAAATAATTCCTGTTGCAATT
This sequence comes from uncultured Gammaproteobacteria bacterium, assembly GCA_964426075.1. Taxonomy (GTDB): domain Bacteria; phylum Patescibacteriota; class Microgenomatia; order CAYQLK01; family CAYQLK01; genus CAYQLK01. Next base: position 11,596 of record CAYROP010000020.1, read on the forward strand.
GGGTCATCTTGCATTACAATTTTTATTGCCTCTTGGACATTTTCAAAATCATGGCCAAGGTCCTGAAGTTTAACTATTTTTTCTCTATACCACTGATAGGTGTTTATTTTGTTAAATGTGACACAAGGTTGTAGTGCGTCTACGAGCGAAAAGCCTTTATGATTTATGCCCTCAACAATTAAATCGGTTAGTTGAGTAATATCACCGGCAAACCCTCTAGAAACAAATGTTGCGCCAGAAATAACAGCCAGCGCGAGTGGGTTGAGTGCTGTTTCTATTACACCCTCTGGTGTTGATTTGGATTGATATCCTTTGGTTGCGGTTGGCGAGCTTTGTCCAGTTGTAAGCCCGTATACCCCATTATTGTGAATAATAACAGTAATATCATGATTGCCACGCATTGCCGCAAGTAAATGATTAAGCCCTTCACCATAAGTATCGCCATCGCCAGCAACAACAATGACATGTTGAGTGTGATTAGCAATTTTTGCTCCAACTGCGACCGGAACAGGCCTTCCGTGAAGCCCTTCAAACCCATAAGTGTGCATAAAATTGACCATATGCCCATGACAACCCACACCATAGACAAGAGTAACTTCGTGTGGAGCAATATTGAGCTTAACTAGAGCGGATTTAATTGCGGCCCAAATTCCAAAGTCGCCACACCCCGCACACCAGTTAGGGAAACAGCCTGAATCAAAATCTTGTGTGATACTCATATTTTTTTAATGGTTCTTTCAAAAATTTTAGCTAGATCGTATGCTAAAAATGGTCTTCCATCGAAACGTCTGACTCTGTAATTAATTGTGATACCGGTTAGTTTTTTGAGGTAACCTTCAAGTTGGCCAGTGAAATTATTTTCAACAACAATAACATTTGATCCGTCTTTTAGATAATTTATTAATGATCTAGTATTGACTGGAATTAACCTGTCGATCGAGAGAAAAGAATAATCATTTTTGTCTTTAACCATATTTAGAGCATCCAAAATTACACCTTTATTTGATCCGAATGAGATTATTTTTAGTTTACCCTTCTGAGAATTAATTGGCTTAAATGGTTGGGTTTTTGTGGTTAAAAGAGCAAGTTTTCTAAACCTTTTTTGAGTCATTTGAATTCTTGTTTTTGCCTCTTCTGTGGATTGTCCGGATTCTTCGTGTTCATCAGAATTGGCCGCAAAGACAAAGCCTCGCATACCCGGAATAGCTCGAGGTGAAATACCGCTTGCGGTGATTTGATACCTTTTATAATTTTTGGGTTTGTCGCGCTGAGAAATTAAACGCCCCCTGTCTATGGTCACTTTGGATAAATCAAACAAATCAACAGTTGTGTGTGACTCCAAAACCATTTTGTCAGTAAGAATAATTACTGGTGTCTGGTAGATGTCGGCTAGATTAAAGGCTTCAATGGTTGCCCAAAAACATTCAGAAATATCTCCTGGCGATAGAACTATACGAGGGAATTCTCCGTGACCGGCTGACAAAACAAAATCCAAGTCTTCTTGTCCAGTCCAGGTCGGCATTCCCGTAGCCGGACCAGGCCTTTGACCTTCTACAATAACAATTGGCGTTTCTGTTATGCCTGCCAGTGAAACCCCTTCCGACATTAAGGCGAATCCACCTCCGCTAGTTGCTGTCATAGCTCGAACACCTGTAAATGAGGCCCCAATGGCCATGTTTATGGCTGAGATTTCATCTTCTGTGTGCTTGACTACCATGTCGTGCTTGGGTCCGTTTTTAGCTAGAAAGTGCATCAGTGCTGAGGTTGGAGTCATTGGATAGCCAGCAAAAAACTTACAACCTGCTGCAAGGGCCCCAAGTGCTATTGCTTCGTTCCCACTGATTAGTAATTGTTCTTTCTTTGGTGTTTTGACAAGAGGCAAAATGTTTGGATATTTGGTGTTTACATAATCGAATCCGTCTTTTGCTACTTTGACATTCTGAACAATAACATGAGTCCCTTTTGAAGCAAATGACCTAGTCAGCACATTTTCTAATTCAACAAATGGAATTCCAAGGACTGCAACCGCTGCACCCAGTGAAGCGTTATTAGCCATTAGTGGATCGGCATTGTTATCAAGCGCAATTTTGTGGGCAGGGAGATCGATTTTTCTAACTTTGGATGGCAGGTTTAAATCGTCGGTATTAAATGCATGTGAGTCAAAAATAACCGTTGATTTTGATGTAAGTTCATTAAGGTGAAGTTTGACACCATTTGGATTAAGAGCGACTAATACCTCTGTTGTATGCTTTGGCGATCTAACAGTTGTTTTTGAGAAAGTAACTTGATAAGTATTGTGTCCACCTCGAATTAATGATGGATATTCTGAATATCCAAATACACTAAAACCTAAATTACTTACAAGCGTTGCTAAGGATTGTCCGGTAGTCATAACACCGGCACCGGCTTCGCCTGCGACTTTAAAGCTAATTGATTCCAACATATTTAAAAAATAGACTGTAAGGCAACTATGATAACATCATTTGTATGAATGAAAGTCAAACTACATCTTTGTATGTTATCTCAACACCGATTGGTAACCTGGCTGATATGACAAACCGAGGTCTTGAGGCATTAAAATCTGTTGACACTTTGTTGTGTGAGGATACCAGACGCACTGCAAAACTATTAAACCACTATGAAATAAAAGCTTCAATGCTGACTTTTGCGGATTTTAATGAAAATAAAATATTTGACCAAATTGTTGCCAGAATGGAAGATGGAGAGGTGTTTGGTTTGGTTTCTGATGCAGGTACCCCACTTGTTTCAGATCCTGGATATAAGCTACTTCGCACTGTAATTGATAAGAGGTTAAGAGTGGAAGTTTTACCTGGTGCTTCTGCAGTACTAACAGCTCTAGTAGGATCGGGCATGACGCCTGATAAGTTTTTGTTTTTGGGATTTTTGTCTAGAAAACTTTCAAAGAGAACCAAAGTATTAGAAGCAGCAAAAATGTTTAAGAGCCAAACAGACACAACAATAATTTTTTATGAAGCGCCGACAAGAATTATCAAGTTTTTAACGGAACTAGCCAATTATTTTCCAAATAGTGAGGTTGTTGTAGCGCGAGAATTGACCAAAGAACATGAAGAATATATTCGGGGAAATTTCGAAGAGGTAGTTACAAAACTACAACTCAAAAAAGGCAAAATTAAAGGCGAGTTTACAATTCTAGTTTAATATCTACGAGTGGAGGTGTGTCAAAAGTGATTGTCCAGTCATATCGCTCGGCACGGGTATGCCCATAATCTGCAAAGCAGTTGGAGCAATATCGGCTAATTTGCCACTTGGCAACTCTCTAACGACACCTTGGAATTCTGGAACTACAAAGATTGCTGGAACTGGGGAGGTATTATGCTCCGTATCAACTAAACCGGTTCGCTGGTCAATCATTATTTCGGCATTTCCATGATCACTGGTAATAATTACTGCCCCATTAAGACTAGAAACCGTTTGAACAATTGTTTTGACACATTCATCAACAAGCATGATACTCTCTACGGTTTTTTCGATATTACCTGTATGTCCAAGCATGTCAGGGTTTGCAAAATTAATAACAGCAAAATGATATTTGGCTTGAGATAGTGTACGAATAAATGTTTTTGTAATTGCAACAGCTGACATGGCTGGTGCCATATCGTAGGTTGGCACCTTGACAGAAGGGACCAACACACGATCTTCGCCCGTAAAAGCCTGTTCTCTGCCGCCATTAAAAAAATAGGTAACATGAGCATACTTTTCAGTTTCGGCGATATGAACTTGCCTTAATTCTCTTTCAGATATTACCCGTGCCATGGGATTCTTAATATTATTCTCTTCAAAAGCAACCCCTGAAACCGTTAATTTTTTTTCATAATCTGTCATTGTTACAAAACAGAGATTTTTGGCAAAATAAGTTCGATCAAATCCGCTAACGGTCTTCTCCATGACTTCAGCGGTTCCAGCTTTGTGCTCATCAAGTGATTCGTCGTTTATCTGTTTAACAAACGGAACTTTGGCTAGGTCTTTAAGAACAAAGCTTTTTGTGATTTGCCTTACTCTATCAGGGCGAAAATTAAATGAAATTATTGCGTCATTATCTTTAACCTGACCAATTGGCTTACCCTCCGAATCTGTGATGATGGTCGGAATAATAAACTCATCGGTTATTTTATTTTGATATGAAGATTCTAGTACAGCCACAGGATCATTGGATTTAGGACCAACCCCAGCGGAGATAGCATTGTAGGCTTGTTCAGTTCTTTCCCAGCGATTATCTCTATCCATTGCGTAATATCGACCACTTACACTAGCAATTGTGCCTAAATGTTCAGCTTTTAATTTGATTTGCATTTGCTGAACGATCGGAAGACAACCCATCTGAGGTGAATCGCGTCCATCGGTAAAAATATGAATTTTGACTTTATCTTCTGAAATACCAAACTGTTTTGCGAGGTAAACTAAAGCAAACAAGTGGTTAATTGAGCTGTGCACCTCCCCCTGACCAATAAGCCCCATTAAATGCAGATTGCTTTTGTTCTTTTTGGCATGATTAAGTGCTAAATGAAAAGCTTCGTTGGTAAAAAACATACCATTTTCTATGGCTAAATTAATTCTTAGTAGATCCTGATAAACGATCCTGCCGGCACCAAGATTAATGTGTCCAACTTCAGAGTTACCGGCTTGGCCTGAAGGTAGACCAACTGATTCCCCTGAAGCTAAAAGTTGTGTGTGAGGATAAGTTGCATAAAGGGCTTTTAAAAACGGGGTGCCGGCCAGGGTGACAGCATTGCCTTCACCTGGAGAGGAAATACCAAATCCATCCAGAACGATTAGTACTACTGGGCCGTCTAGTCTGCGCATAAAAAATTAATTATTCTCTCTCAGGCTTTTTTAGTGATGCGAATATAGTTCGTACTCAATCGATAAAAGTCGATTGTATTTTGCAACCCGTTCGCCTCTCGCTGGAGCTCCAAGTTTGGCATAATCAGCCCCGAGCCCGACGGCAAGGTCGGCAATAAATGAATCATTAGTTTCTCCTGATCGGTGTGAAAAAACTGTCTTCCAGTTATGACTTTTAGCAAGATTTACAACTTCAATTGTTTCAGTCAAGGTACCAACCTGATTTGGCTTAATCAAGATCGAGTTTGCTGCCTTTTTTTCAATTGCAGTTTTTAGTTTTTTGGGATTGGTCGACAATAAATCGTCTCCGACTAAGAAAACCTGTGAGCCGACTTTTTCAGTTAAAGTCACCCATCCCTCCCAGTCATCTTCCTCAAGCGGGTCCTCTAGCGATAAAAGCCTGTATTGGCTGACTAAATCGGCATAATATTCTACAAACTCATCCGAGGAAATATTTACCGGCTTGTCTTTAATTTTGTATTGACCATTACCTCTGTAAAAGCTAGTTGCAGCCGCATCTAGACTGAGAAAAACATCAGTTCCTAGCTGATAATTAGTCTGACGAATTGCTTCAATCATTACGTCAAATGCTTCAGCATTAACATAGAGGTCAGGCGCAAAACCACCCTCATCTCCAAGAGAGTGAATGTAGTTTTTGGCAATTAATATTTTCTTGAGTGCATGATAGATTTCGACCCCAATCTGAAGAGACTGGGAATATGTCTTGTTTTTGGATGGTACGACCATATATTCCTGAAAATCCAAATTTCCTGCACCATGTTTACCGCCGTTTAAGATGTTAAACATTGGAGTTGGAATAAACAAACCCGAAGTGTCGTTTTTGTGAAGCTTAGCAATATAAGCGTACAAGGGTAATTTAGCTTCAATAGATGCTGCTCTGGCAACAGCAAGTGATACCGCAAGAATGGTATTCCCTCCAAGATTTTTTTTATCTTCTGTACCATCCATTTGCAACATTAGCTTATCGATCTCCTCTTGATTGAATACACTTTTGCCGACAATTTTGGGAGCAATTATTTGTGTAACATTAGAAACTGCTTTTAGAACACCGAGCCCATTAAATCTTTTAGGGTCGTTGTCGCGCATCTCAAAAGCTTCGTATTTGCTACGAGAAGATCCGGAAGGCACTGAAGCAGTTCCCCAAACACCCGAATCTAGCCCAACACTGACTTCAATCGTTGGCACCGCCCTGGAATCTAATATTTCTCGAGCAAATATTTGACTAATTATGGCCATATTTTTTCTTTAATTTTGAATTAATAAAACTTTTTTCAGCGTCAGATACAACTTGCCTAGTTAAATCAATTACATCTGGAGTAACCGAAACAGAACTAACCCCCCATTCAACTAACATTTTAGTTAGTTCCGGATAAAAAGAAGGCGCTTGACCACAAATACCTGCAGTAATCTTGTGTTTGTTGGCAGTTTTTATTAGCCTTTCTAAAGCCCACAAGACGGCAGGATCAAGCTCGGAATAATCTTTGGCAACTGTTTCATTATCACGATCAGTTCCAAGAATTAA
>CAYROP010000021.1:0-5357 GCA_964426075.1 uncultured Gammaproteobacteria bacterium
AGATTTGTTGATTTGGATGGTGATGTACCGAGATTTACTAGAGTAAGAAACCGAGGAATTGTGTCAAAAGTTATAAGAAACAGAAGGTAAAAAGTTAAAAATAAGATGTTTCGACTGGATGATATTGACGAACTAAAAAAGTTTAATAGTTCTCGTTTAGCTGATTCGATTCGTGGCCTTGATAAACAGGTTGAACAAGTTTTTGTTGATTTGGGTAATTTTGAATATTCAGAAAAGTATAAGGGAATAGAAAATGTTGTAGTTTGTGGGATGGGTGGATCAGGTTTGGGAATGAGGGTTTTTCAGAGTGTATTTTTCGATAGAGTAAAAGTTCCAATGGAGCTTGTAAACGGGTATTTACTACCAAACTATGTAAATAGTGAAACTTTGGTTATGCTTTGTTCGTACTCTGGATCGACTGAAGAAATACTGTCTTGTTTTACTGACGCGCAAAAAAGAAAAGCCAAAATTAGTTATTTTTGTGCAGGGGGAGAGTTGGGTGATAAGGCTTCAAAAATTGGCGCGGAAGGGTATGTGTTTGATCCGAAAAATAATCCTTCTAACCAACCAAGAATGGGGCTTGGTTATGCGGTAACAGCTCAAATTGTTTTGTTTGCAAAATTGGGTTTAATAGAGTTTAGTCAGGACGATAAAGATGGTGTTTTGAGTGCAATTAAGGATGCTAATGTGAGATTTGGAGAGTTGGTGGCGACTGAGAATAACCTGGCTAAAAGGACCGCGTTGGAAATTTTGGATAGACAGCCGTCAATTGTGGGTGCAGAGCATTTGAGGGGATCGGCATGGGTTATGAGAAACCAAGTTCATGAGAATGCAAAAAATTATGCCAACGCTTATTTTTTACCAGAATTGAATCATCATTTAATGGAAGGTTTGGGTTATCCGGAGGGAATAGAGGAAAAATTATATTTTGTATTGTTGGAATCTGAAAATTATTCTAAACGAATCAAACAACGATTTGAGATTACTAGAAAAGTTTTGGACAAACAGTCTGTTGAATATGCGGTTTTTGTTCCTGACCAAAAATCGTTATTAGGTGAAACATATGAAGTATTAGTGTTTGGGTCATGGGTTTCTTACTATGTTGCATATTTAAACGGTATCGATCCGGCTCCTGTTCCATTTGTGGATTTTTTTAAGGAAGAGTTGTCTAAACTGTAGCTAAGTTTGTTTTGATGTATTGTTTCAACTGACTTGTTGTTTTATTATTTGGGGCAGTATATGGCTGCCTCTAAAAATGATTATCCTGTATTGAAATTGACGCTTAATCGTAAGAGTAGGCTTGCTAGGACGTTGAAGGGGTTTGTTGTTTTTAATGTTTTATCCCTATTGGTTTTTTCTTCTCTTTTTGCTCCACTTGTTCAATTTAATATTTTGAATTCTAGACCATTAGACAGTTTGTTTGAGGCGATGGCTCAAGAACAAAGTTTTGATAGTGAATCTCCGCAAGTTGATAAAGAAATTGCAATTACAAGAGAGGTGTGTGGAATATCTGGGTCGGTTGAGGTAACTTTTGCTTGGAAAGAAATTGATAATTCAGCCAAATATAATTTAGAGATTTCGAGGATGACTGAGTTTGACCCCGCTTCGACTTTGACGGCGGTAACTTCGTCACTAGAACATACTGTAACATTGGAGGCTGATGTGAGATTTAGGGTTAGAGTTGTTGGAGAAGGTGAGAATGGTGAAACCAGATCATCGCTTGCAGCTACATATTACAACACAGATTGTGCACAAGAAAAAGAAACAAACAGGTTAGCAGCCTATTCTAAGACACTGAGTGAAAATATCGGGACAGGGGGAAGTGGTGCAGTTGCTGGTGAGAATACAACGATAGCACAGTCTTTACCGGGTGGTTTTGATATGGCCACAACTCCTTCCACAACTTGTATAAATAGTACTAATGTTCAGGTTTATTTTAATTGGACAACATCTTCCGGGGCTAGCAATTATGAATTGTATTGGACAAACCAGGTTCCTGTTGGAAGTCCAAATGTTGATGTTAGGCAGAGTCAATATCTAAGAGATACTTCGTCGACGACAATATATAGTAATCCGACTTTTGCTCCTAATCAAAGACTCTTTTATGATATTAGGGCAGTAAATGGAGCGGGAAAGACTTGGACAACAAATGGATACTACTATATAGATATTCCGTCCTGTGCTACACCTACTCCGACACCAACTAAGACTCCTACACCGACACTGGTACCAACAAAAACACCTACTCCGACACCAACTAAGACTCCTACACCGACACAAGCTGCAGCAACTCCAACGCCGACGACTCCAGTTAGTGCGATGGTTTGTAAAATGAATCCAGATTCAACATTTAACTTGACGGTGGGATCATCGCCAGTTGAGCAGAATTTTAATGTTACTGTAGCGAATCTTGAAAAGGGTGAGTTGTATATTGGTGCAACATACGTTGATGGTACGGTAAGGTTTTTTAAACAACAACCAAATTCTGAGTTGCCTTTATCGGCTAATGCCAGGATTAAATCTGGGTCGGACAAAGGTTATTACAACAATACAACTGCAGGAGGAAACAAGACATTTAATTTTTCAATTTCGTTAGATGCTAATCATGTTGCTCAGAATAAGGCTTATGAAATTAGTGCCTTTTATGTACAAACAGTAGTAAATGGTCAGCAAGTAGGTAGTAACAAGCAGTGTAATGGTGCATCAAGTGGTTTGGGGGGTATGGTAATTAATACACTTGCCGGACCAACACCAACACCAACACCAACACCTCCTTCGGTTGGAACTTTTTCTATTAGTTATTCTGGATTATCTTCTGTAGAGCCTTTGGATCGTGGCCAAAGCAGGACATTTAGTATTTTATATAAAGATACAGGTGGGTGGTCAGGGAAACCGGTTGAAATTTATGTAAATGATAGTGCTTTGGCAAGCAATAATACAGCAACACTAGATAATGGGAATGTTTTTTTGTCTTTTCCTCAAAAAACAATTTATCCAACCAGTAGTCAAAAATCTTTATCATTTACACTAAACGCTAATCAGTATGCTACAGCTAAAGATTATGTTTTTAAATTACAGGGATTATACGTTGCATCATCATTGGTACTACCAGCTTCTACTTCGCCGGGTTTTGCCACCTCGAATCAGTTTACTGCTAGAGTAGCTGCGCCGGTTACTCCAACTCCAACACCAACTGCTACAAATACTCCGAATACTCCAACACCAACTGCGACTGTTGTACAAAACACTCCGACTCCGACAACATTTGTTTCAAATATGACGTGTGTAATGAATCCAGCAAGTGGGGAGTTTAATCTGCAAGCTAGTGCAACACAGCAGACGCTACATCCATTTACAATTACTGCTAATAATTTGGACAGGGGAGAGTTGTATGTTGGGGTTAACTATGTAGAGGCTGGAGTATATAAATTCTTTAATTACGAACCAAATAATACAATTCCACTAGCTGATCATCCTAGTTTTTCTGCGTCGATAAGGTCAGTGGATACTGGTTATTATAACTCTCCAGGAGGAGGTTCAAAGACATTTACTTTTAATATCATTTTAAGTGCTAACCACCCTAGTGCTTCACCATCATATTTCTTGCCTCAAATTTATATTCAAACTGTAGATCGAAGTAGTGGGGAAGCTAAGCAGATTGGAAGTAATAAGAATTGTACTTCTAATGGGATTACAATAAATACAATTGGAGCTCCAACACCAACAGCTACAAACGCTCCAACATCGACTCCAACACCAACTGGTACTACACCAACTCCAACAGTAACACCGACTAATATTGCCTGTACATTTAACTTGTTGGTTAACAGTTTTGCTCGGGGTACCGCTGCAAGTTCGATGGGTGTCCTTGCATTAAGTGGGGGGATCAGTGGTTCTAGTTACTATATTGGCTTAATAAGTGGTGTAAATAACACGCTTTTTGCAAATCAGACAGGTAATAAAATAGAAATTGGTGATAAGGACTTTAACCCTTTGAAAGTGTATCCTCAAACAACGGTGTTTTCAGGCGCAACAGGGCAGACAAATGTGTATATTGACCCATCTAATACGGTTTTGAGTGGAAGTTATGGTTTTGAACTGGGATTGTTTACGCAAGGTGCGGTTTTGGTTAAAAAATGTGGTAATCCAATTACATTAACGATCACTGATGGAGGTTCTGATCCTACTCCTTTAGGTAAGGTAACTTTGGAAACATGTAATGTTGGCAAAGTTAATGCTACGTTGGACTGGTCGCTTTGGTCTACTACGATCGGTTCTACTCCAACAAAATACGTTTGGGAGTATAACTACGGTGGATCGATTAGTGTTGGGGGGAGTGGATATACTACCGCAGAAAGTTTTTCAAGAACTGCGAATATTACTGGACTTACATCGCAAGCTGGAATTGCATGGAGAGTTAAGGCATATAATGGCAGTTCTGTAATAGCGACATCCCAGACTTTTATTCACACTACCAGATATTGTGAACCGCCGGTAGCGACTGGTGTAACTGGTGTTGGTGATTCTATAATGTTGGGCGCAAAGAGTACTCTAGAAGCAAACATTTCAGGTATTAATATTGATGCAGTTGTGAGTCGTGGAGCTGCAGCAGGTATTTCAGCACTACAATCTAAGCTTGATTCTGGGACATTAGGAGCTAAGGTCGTAGTTGGGTTGGGTACGAATAATGGAATTACCGATTCTCAGATTGATCAAATAGCCTCGATTGTTGCATCACCAAGAAAACTTTATTTAATTACAGTGAAAGTGCCCCAAAGTCATGAATCGTCCTCAAACAGCGCAATTCGAAATGGTGCTAGTAGACATGGGGCTACATTAATTGATTGGTATGCAAATTCAATTAATCATCCGGAATATTTTGCATCTGATGGAATACATTTGACCAGTCAAGGTATAAGTGCATATGCTAATTTGGTTTCGACAGCTCTTGGTTCTGGACCTGTTGTTACACCTCCAGGTGAATTTACAGTTTTGAATCGAGTATTTAATTGTGTTGATTCAAATAATATAAATATTACCTTTACTTGGTCTCAGTCGTCGGGAGCAGTTAGATATGATTTGTACTGGGAGGGAACAGCAAATGGAACACCATCATTTAATATTAGAGATGAACAGTATCTTACGGCTTCAAGTACAACTTTGAGCTATTCAAACCCGACTTTTGGTCCCAATCAGAGACTTTGGTTTGATGTGAAAGCAGTTAGTGCAAGTGGAGGAAGTGTTTGGTCCAAAAATGGAACATTTTATGTAGACTTGCCAACTTGTTCCTCACCGACTGCAACACCAACGAATACTCCAGTACCAACTGCGACTGCTACACCCACAAAAACCCCAAC
>CAYROP010000021.1:5457-17131 GCA_964426075.1 uncultured Gammaproteobacteria bacterium
ACACCCACAAAAACCCCAACCCCAACTGCAACACCGACTCCACAAGTAGCTATGACTTGCTCTATAACACCACAAACGCTTGCTCTAAAAACTGGTCAAACATTATCCTTTACAGTAATTGCTAATAATCTTGATCAGGGAGATCTGTATGTCGGTGCTTATTACTTTAACGATCCGAATGGACATTTTTTCAAACAGCAAAGTGGTGTTTTGACATTAAGTGACCAAGCTAGAATTATTTCAGCTGATTCGAGTACTGGGTATTATCAGTCAGTATCAGGTGGAGGATTTAGGCAATTCTTTTTTAAGATTGAAGCTGACGCAAATGGTCCAGTTGGACAGTATACTTTGAGAGAGTTTTTTATTCAGACTGTTAGAAATGGACAATTTATTCGAAACACAAATTGTGTGACTGGAGGAACGCAATTAGTTATAAATGTTAGCGCAGGTACGGTACCAACCAATACTCCAACTAAGACTCCAACACCTACAACAACTCCATTACCGGGTACACCGACCAATACGCCCGTTGTAAACACACCTACGCCCACCATTACTAGTGCACCTGTCGACTTTAAGCCGGTAATAAGTGATATCTCTACAGTATGTAGTGCAATTAGTAACGCTGATATAGCGGTTACTTGGGGAGATGTGAGTGGTATTGAAGGATTTGGAATTGAAATGACTACTGCAGCATTTAGTCCTTCTGACTTTAGTTACTTCAAATACCCATCAGATTGGAGTAATTTAACCAGCCTTTATAAGCAGACAAGAATTAGTGATTATGAATTTATATCAAATGCAACATATCAAATTAGAATCACAGCTATTAAGTCTGATGGAACCCAATACCAATCAGATGTTAAGACTGTTCTAACTGGCGACTGTGCCAAATTATCCGCTGATATTGGAGGATTGAATGGTTCATCTTCAAATAAACTTGTTCCAATGACAATTGGCGGAGATGTTGTGCCAAATGCATTTGCTGCTGTAGCTTTGTATAACAATGGATGGGAAAGACCTGTGCAGATTGAGGTTCGAGGGGTTGGTGGAGTATATCAACCAATAACTACTTCAGGTCAAGAAGTACAAATTGGGGCAGGAGTATTTGTAAAAGCTAAAGCGTCTGGAACATTAACTGCACCGTTTGCAAAAAATTCACCATCATATAGAGGTATATCTTATAGAGCAGTATACTTTGATGCTTATGCAACAGCTGATGCGCAGGTAAGTAGTGATCCGGCGTTTATGATTAGGATTAAAGACGGGGCTGTTTACTACAACGGTGCAACTTATGGTGCTGCAATTCCAATTGCGAAAAAGGCAACTTATAATGGAACTAAAGAGTCGGGATTTGAGTTTATGAAGTCTTTAGCTGGACGAGAAAATGGTGGTGGTTGTAGAGGTTCGAGTTGTTATGAAATTAATTACAGTCCTCAGAGAGCTAAATTGTTAGTTGGGTTGTGGGGAACGGAATCAGGTTGGAGTACAACAGGTACTAGTGGTTGTGATCAGTTCGGATGCCATTCTGGGTCGATGTATTCGTTTGGTGCTACAGACTGGGATAGGTGGGGTGGTGAAACTGGATTTTATGACTCTAGCTTACCAAATGGTGGAAGAGGTGATTTTGTAACAGAAACTAAAGCTGTAGACAGAATGTTTACTCAATCATTTAATGACCCATCTTCAGGTTCATTTAGGAAGTATGCTCCAACGTATTTTGGTCCATGGAATTTAGGAGATAACAACACAACTTATGGTGGAAACTGGTGTACACATCCGTCGAATGGTTACCGAGCAGCTTACAATACGGGATTACTTAATGATTTAGGGCCAAATTGTTACGATTAAACTATGGAAAATAATTTAGGTATGGCAACTAACATAAATAATAAGCGAATAACAAAAAAGCACTTGCTGGTGTTGGTTTTACTTGTGTTGATTATTGGTGCAATTATTTATTTGTTTACAAGAGGTGGTAAATCAAATTATGAGCAAGCTGACTTGGTAAAGACTGAGCTTTATATTGATCCTAAGGTTGAAGATTTGGCCAGTTTTGTGTCAGAACTTCCGTATGAAACAGAGGGATTTATGGTGGAATATTATCCTAACTCCAGTTTTTACTTTATTACTTTACGTGGACAGACTGATGAAGAACTAAATAATAATAAAAATAAAGCAAACGATTGGATCATTTCCCATTCTGCATTTTCAGAAAAAAACAGTTTTTGTGGGCAAAAATACCAAATTGTATTACCTCCTAAAGGCGACAATGTGGAGGTTAATAATTTAGAAGGTATGTTGACAATGCCTGGTTGTAACTACGCAAAGCCGGAGAATATAAATTAAAAATTCCGAATTTTAATTGACTAGATAATTCCTAAGATTGCTGTAGTATTCTGAATACGGATTGTTTTCTTGTGGGGCTGGCGTTGGACTTTGAACTGAGAATCTAGATCCTTCCGCCCATGTTTCAAAGTCTGCGTGTTGAACTAATGCAAGAATATTGGTTGTAAGAAGATTTTGGTCTTGTTCGTTTAATGAAAGATAAATAGTGTTGATTTCTGTGTGACCAGAAATTAGCCCAACAATAAAAGCGGAGTCACAATAATATTCGACGAAAAATCTTGCATAATCTCCTTCAGATTGATTGTTAAAATTAGCAATTGAATTCCTGCCTATTTTTGATGCTAAATTGTCCATTGTTTCTGGATTATCGAGGAGCATTTTGACAAAAACAGCGTAGAAATCTGAGGATTCCGCTAGTTTTTGGAGTTGGGGTAGTTTAGCGTTGACAAATTCTTTAGATGTTTTGTATTGATTGGGTTGGAGTTCTAAAATTTGAACAAGTTCTTCAATAGTAAATTTTTCGCCAGTTTGACTATTTGTTGCAAAAATATGTGGTTCAACTTTGTAAAGTTTTTCTTGACTATTTACTTCGGTGTTGGTGACGAATGTCTCGAATGGGTAGTTGGACGAAGCAGCAATATATGGATTAAGTTCAGAATATTTTGTAAATAATTGATCTAATGATTTGTACTGGCTACCAAAATTTGGATCGGTTAAGGCTTTTTCTTGAAGAGTTGCTAAATTTACTAGTTCCTCTGGTGTGAGAGAGGTAATAATTGATTCGTTTTGTGCAAGGTTGGTAGCGTGTGCCCATTCGTGCCGTAAACCTTGAGGATTGTTGGGGTTGACGACTAGTAGATAGCTGTTGCCTAAATCTTGGAAGTAGTTTGGTTCAAAGTTACCTGCTTTTCTAATAGTGAATTTGCCACTTAATGGAGTAAGTTCTGCAACCAATGACTGTAAAGAGTCGATTTCAGCTTCTGAGAGATTTTCGTAGGTGATTTCTGTGGATTTTTCGTTATCTGTATCACTAAGTTTTAAATAATCAGAAAGGGAAATATTTAGGCCGAAATATGGTCCATCTGGATTAAATACATGGTTGGAGTTGAATTGAATTTGCTCAAGGGTATTTTTTAGTTCGACAATATTGAAGTTAGTAGATAGTGATTCAAGTTGTGGTTTAATAAAATTATCGAGTATTTCTTGATTTTGTAGGATAAAAATTTGTGATTCAGCATCGAAATTAGGCAGCGAAGGATATTTTAGTTTGGTTAGATATAGTAATTCTGGAGTTTTGTTATCTGGGCCGAGGTTTGTGGAGTAAGTAGTAAGTAATTTGTTTTGAATTGATTCAATTTTTTTAAGATTTTCGACTTGGTTTATGTATTCTGCCTTTTCGTTTTCTGAAAGGTTGGAGGAAGAAATTTCTTTTATTATATTTTCGTATATACCTTGTTCTGGTGTTGGGGTAGTTTCAGGACTTGGAGAGGATGTTTCTGGTGTTTGTGTTGGTGTTGAACTGGGTATTTCTATTGTAACAGTCGATCCATCAGGTGTGGTTGCGGTAAATACTGGTTTGGCTGGTGTTTCAATTGTTAAAGTGGCCTCAGGATTGGTAGTAGGAGATGGATTTGGGTTTTCAGAATCACAAGCTTGAGCAAGTCCTGCAATAATTGTGCTACCAACGGCAGCGCTTGCGGTACCAAGTATAAATTGCTGACGTCTTGATAGGCGAGATTTGTTTTTGGCTAGGTTTTTAGGGTTAAATTCTTGAGGTTCGTACGGTTCACGCTCTGTAGGCATACCGTAATTATATTATTTTTTGAGATAATTCGATGGGCGGACTATTTTTTTTAGGCTGCTTTTTCTAAGACTTCGCCTGTTGTGTTATTGGTTGGTAAGTTAGGGTTTTGAATTTGATCTTTTTTTGCTTCAAAATTTGTGATGTTTTCTGGTGTTTGTGTTGGTGGGGGAGCTTGTTTTTTGGAGAAAAGTCCGAAAATTAATGCTTTAAGGCCAGTTTTTGGTTTGGATTCTTGATTGGTTGTTGCTCCTGTTTCTGCAATTGGAAGAGTTGGGCTAATTTCATGTCTAATGTTTGGGTTTGGGGTATCGCCTTCGGTTGGAGGGGTTGAAGGTATGGCTGCAAGATTTTTGCGAATTGAGGTAATAGCTGCTTGATCGATATCTGGTTCACTAGCAGGACCAGGGATCGATTCAGGATTGGGTTCGCTTGCGGTGGTAGTTGGTGTAGCAGAAATCTCAGGTTGAGTGGTCGTTAAAGGTGTTTCTAAATTATTAGTACTCATTGGATATAGTATACCAAGATTGGTTTTTTAAGTAAAAGTTTCGATGTTTTTTGCCGTGTTTTTCAATTAGAATAAAGGCATGAGTTTTAGGCGTTTTGGAATTTTGTTTTTGATTATGATGTTTATTTCGGTGTTATTGGGTGCGGTTTTTTTTCATAGGTCTCAATATGGGTGTAGTAAGTGCGATATAGTACTGATTACACTTGATAGTTGGAAATACGAGGATTTGAATAGTATTCAGATGCCTAAGGGTAGTGTGTTTTTTGAAAATGCAGTTGCGAATTCAACATGGGCTCTGCCGAGTTATGTTTCAATTTATACGAGTGATTATCCTGCGGAACAAGGGGTTTGGCTCCCTTATGATAAGTTAGCTTCTGGAAGTGAAAATTTTGTATCAAAATTAAAGAGTTTAGGCTATAGAACTAGTGCATATTCAATTGGCCCATTTTTTCAAAAAGAGTGGGGATTTGAGTCTGGATTTGATAAATTTTTGAATATTTCTAGTAGTGATGAGTTAAAGAATGTTTGGGGGGCTGATCTGAGTAAAAATAGTAAAGATAGTCAACCAGATTTTTATTGGATCAGGTTGGGTGGAAAAGAGTTAGTTTTGGATTATGAAAATAATGTCGATCAGGAAATGTTAAATGTTAAGGATTTGTTAAGTAAAATTGTTGACCATAAAAACACCAATATTTTAGTTGTTGGAGCGTCTGGAGAACTGTCTGAGAGACCTAGTTTGAATTCTATTAAGGTACCGTTGGTTTTTTATAGTCCAAAATCTTTAGGTATCAATACAGTTGATGTTTTTGAGATTAAAGATATTGGAAAATTAATTTTAGGCGAATCAGAGTTTTTAAAGAATAGAAATACTAAAAAATCATTGGTTGGTTTAACGTCAGTTGCGGAAAATGAAAAATTGGTTCGTGAGATTTATGAAATGGGTGATAAGTTAGAAATTACTCAGGTCGTAAGAAATAAAGAGTGGAATCAACCATATTTTTCATCATCTATATCTAAAGATTGGCATTTAATAAAGGACCAAAGCGGTGAATATTTTTTGTACGATTTGCGGTCTGATCCAGATGAGAAAAATAACCTATTTTCTAACTGGAATTTGTTAGCTGGTGAGGATAGGGCTCAGGCAATTAATGTGATACGCTCAATTGGTGGAGATGTACCGGAGCTTTGTGGGATATATTGTGGATCAAATGAATTTTTTAAGTAAGAAAATAATAATTATTTTGTTTGTCGTTGTTTCAATCATAGTGATTGTTTCTATTGGTGTGAATGGCTTTTATTCTAAAAAGAATACTGGTTTGAAGTGTGGCGATAGTCAATGTAATGTGATTTTGATTGTTTCTGATACTTTGTCAGCTCAACATATGAGTGTTTATGGGTATGAAAGAGACACCACGCCATTTATAAAACAATATTTTGAAGCAAATGGAGTAATTTTTGATTCAGCATCAAGTACGGCTTCGTGGACAATGCCTTCCTTTGCTTCGATGTTTAGGTCGAAGTATCCATCCCAGATTTTGTTGCGGGATTTGGCGTTGAAAAATGACTCTTCTACTTTTGTGGATGTTTTAAGAAGGCAGGATGTTGAAATAAAAGCTGCGGTGGATACAGGGCAATTAATTAAAGAAAGTGTGGCGAATGTATTTGATCCAGCGGAGGTTTTGGGTGGTAGTGAAGAGGCTAGGTTTATATCTGCAGGTCAATGGATAGCAGAGCGTGATGTTAACAACAAAAACCCGTTTTTTATGATGATTCATGATTGGACAGTGCATGATCCTTATACGCCACAAAAACAATATCAGAATCTTTTTGGTGAACCAGCTATATACGAAGGGGATGTATCACATGAAGATATTGAAGAGGTGAAAGAAAATAAGTTTGAGTCAATTAATCAAAAAGAAAAATTTATTAGAAGATACGATCAAGAGGTTAAACAATTTGATGACATAATACAAAGATTTGTGGAATCTCTGAGTCAGGAAGTATTGGATAGTTCGATTATTATAATAACTAGCGATCACGGGGAAGGATTTGATGAGCATGGATTCTTTTATCACGGTGCTCACGTCTATGAAGAATTTGTAAAAATTCCAATGTTGGTTAGATTTCCAGGAAACGAGTATGCTGGAAAAAGAATATCAGCACCAGTGTCGTTACTGGATATGGGGCCTACTGTTCTTAGTATATTTGGTAAAGCGATACCAGGAAGTTATTTGGGTGTGAATTTTTTTGATTTGATAAGTGATGAAAATAAATATAATGAGAGAAGTGTTGTTTCTGAACTTGGAACTTTTGACTTGAGTTTGGGAGGGGAGATTAAATCGTTTGATCAACTGGATAAAAAAGTGCTAGATAAGTATATTTTTAATGATAGGTCGCAACTTGCAGTGCGAAAAGAGAATTGGAAGTTAATTAAAAGCCTTATAGGACTTGAATTGTTTGAACTTGAGAGTGATGCTTTTGAAAAAAATAACCTAATTGATAAATGGGAGAGTTATCCAGAAGAGGATAAAAAAATTATTAAAGAGCTAGTTGAGATGACAAAAAATTAAGTATGAAAATAAAGCTTGTATTGTTGGTAATTGTTTTTTTGGGTGTGATAGTTGTTGGTGTTGTCTTTGCAAGATCTAATACTAATAAGAATCTTTATGGAGATCGTGAGCTTTGTGGTGAGAGGAAATGTAATGTGGTTCTGATTTATATTGATACATTGTCAGCTAAACATTTAAGTGGAAATGGATATTTTAGGCAGACCTCTCCTTTTATTGATGAATTTTTTCTAAATAAAGGGTTGGTATTTAAAAATGCGGTAAGTAATGGCACTTGGACAGTGCCATCTTTTTCTTCTATGTTTAAATCAAAATTACCTTCAGAAATTACAGTTAATGAAATGGTCAATAGTAATGATATGGGAGATTTTGTTGATTATCTTCGTGAAGCAGGTGTAGACGTAAAAGCAGTACTTAGGAATCAACCAACAACTGTGGATCAATCGATTGATCCGAGATTCAAATCAGAAGAGATAATTCAAGCCTCAAGAGGGCATGCTTTTGAAAAGTCTGCGGAGTGGGTTAATCAAAGGGCTAGTTCAGGTAATGAAAATCCGTTTTTTATGATGGTACACAGTTGGGATGTACATCACCCTTTTGATCCTCCTGAACAATACCAAAGTCTGTTTACGGACGAACCAAACTACAAAGGTCCAATGGGATTAGAGGAATTTCAACCGCTTAGAAAGGTGCCGGTTGAGAAGTGGCGGGATAAGTTGGACAGTGTAAAGCTGCAGTATGATCAGGGTATTAGAAAAACAGACGATTATTTAAAGAATTTTATTGCATCTTTCCCTCAAGAGCTTGCAAAAAATACAGTTTTTATTTTAACGGCCGACCATGCTGAAGGGTTTGCAGAGCATGATAATTTTGTTGGTCACGCTTTTGCTCCGTATCAAGAGATAATACATATACCTTTATCGATCAGTTTACCGCGAAGTAACAGTAAAATTGAGATTAACAATCTAGTTTCACTTATGGATCTTGCACCGACAATTTTGGATATTTATGGAATTAAAAAACCTGATTTTTATCGTGGGCAAAGTTTGCTTACAGTAAGTAACAATGATAAAGAGCGATTTGTTAAATCAGAGTTTGGACAGTCCTTGTGGTTAACTAATTTTAAGGGTTTGTATCCAGAAAACGAGGGTTATGGGGTGCCGATTATGACGACGGATATGGTTGGTGGTAGTTATGGAAAATGGAAAGTAATGAATTTTGAAGGTAGAGATATTGAGTTATTTAATTTGGAAGAAGATCCTTCGGAGCAGAATAATATTATTAATGAGGTTGATAGTTTGCCAAGTGAGGATAAAGAACAAATAAGGTATATTTTTGATCAATTGGGAATTAAATATTAGAAACAGGGTTGGGGATTGGTTTATAATTCGCCAAAATTAAGTTAGATGATTTAATAATAGTAATGAAAAAAGTTGCATTGGGTTTATCTGGTGGTGTCGATTCGGCTGTAGCTGCATATCTTTTAAAAAAAGAAGGTTATTCTGTCACGGGAATTTTTATGAAAAACTGGACAGGCAGTGAAAGATTTCCTTGTAATTGGGAAAAGGATCGGGAAGATGCGATCAAAGTTGCGGCAACACTTGGTATAGAGTTTGAAACTTGGGACTTTGAAAAGGAGTATCGAGACAAAGTTGTTGGATATTTTTTTCGTGAATATAAAAAAGGAAGAACTCCTAATCCCGATGTGATGTGTAATCGCGAAATCAAGTTTGGGTTGTTTTACGAGAGAGCGATAAATTCTGGATACGATTTTGTAGCAACCGGACATTATGCCAGAATTGAACACAAAAAAGGGGCAAGGCTGTTAAAGGGTATTGATCCTAGTAAAGATCAGTCATATTTTTTAAGTGGACTTACAAAAACAAAGTTAGAAAAAATATTACTTCCAATTGGTTGGTACAAGAAAAGTGAAATAAGAAAAATAGCTGACAAGATTGGTCTACCTAATTCGAAAAAACCCGATTCACAAGGGATATGTTTTATTGGCCAGGTAAATATTAAGGATTTTTTATCGAGCCAAATAGATTTTCACAAAGGAAATGTTGTTGATTCTGATGGGGATATTGTTGGTAAACACGATGGGGTTGAGTTTTATACTGTTGGTCAAAGACATGGTTTGTCGATACCGAATAGATTGCCGTACTATGTTACTGGTAAGGATTTGAAGAAGAATATTGTATTTGTTTCGCTTGGCGATGAAAACGAGAGATTGTTTAGCAAAAAAGCTGAGTCTGGAGAAATAGTGTGGGTAGATGAAAAAAACCATGATTTTTTTGTAGGTGAAGCAGTTATCAGATATCATCATAAGCCTGTAGGTGTTGAGCTAAAAAAGAATTTTGGTAAAGAAGGGTACTCTGTGGTTTTTAAAGATGAGCAGAGGGCGGTTACTATTGGTCAGGCGATTGTGTTGTATTCTGGTGATGAACTTATTGGTGGTGGGTTTATTGAAGGTTAAGGATTGCTTACCCAATAATTGTAGAGTGGAGCGCTACCACAACCAGGAAGTGAAACTGTTTCTGGATTTTTGGAAGCACTAACAGCTAAGCCAATAGAGGGGTCGGTTTTATCTCCAGCTGCAGCATCTGAGGTGTTTTCAAGTTTAGCAAAAAGTGTGTATTGATAGGCTTTTGTGGATCCAGCAAGTACACGTACACCGTAGTAGTATCTTTGACATACGCCGTTTGCTGTTTGTGGGTCAACTGGTAGGTCGGTGGAGAAGTTGTTGGGTGAGACTGTAAGTGCGCTCCAGTTGTTCGGTATTTGATAATAGTTAGTGCCCACGACACATGCGCCGGTACCAGCTGCTGTTGCGCAAGGATAGGATCCATTTTTATTAAAGTATTGTTCGAGTGATAATCTGATTGTATTAAGATCTGATTTACGTGAAGTATCCCTACCTTTTATTTGTGCACTAGAGAATGATGTAACGCCAATGCCAGTTAGTACACCAATTATGGTAATGACGACTAGAAGTTCGATCAAGGTAAACCCTTTGGATTTAGCTTGATTGTGTAGTGAACTGAACGGAAATTGTTTGTAGTTTGTCTTGGGCATTAGTTTTATTCTACAGTTAATTAGTTAAAAATTCACGGTTGTTTTTGAGTATAAGAAGCAGTGCCGACTGGACACATTTGTGAGGGGAGTGTTAATAAATCAGGATTATTTGGGTCACTATTATTGGTTGCGTCTTTGTGGGTGTTTTGTGGATCTTCAAGACAAGCTCTTAAACTGTATTTTGTTTGGTTGGCGTCAACAGCATAGATATAACTTACATCATCGCTGCATGGGTATGGTTGAAGATAAACCATGCTGCCTGAATAGAAGCTTCCACCACAAGGTGGAGGAAAGAAAGCAGATACGGGTGGATATAACCTATCAACATTATCGGATCTATAGCCTTCTAGGGCAGTTTTTATTTTTTGTATATCACTAATTTTTTTTTGATCTTTAGCCTTTTTTTGTGTATTAGCAAACCCAATTGATACTACGCCGGCTAGTATGCCAATAATTGCTATTGTGATTAGCATTTCTATAAAAGTGACTCCAAGGCGGTTTTTGTTTTTCATGGCAGGTATTTTAATTTTACAATAGTTATTGACTTTGCGCCTGTAATAACCTATTATCGTCAAGCTTGAATAACGCCTACCTAATTAGAGTAGTTTCAGGCAAATTTCCGACAAAATATAATAAGCGGAGGAAAAAGTTCTTTAACAGATAGAACTTTGAACCTTTTGGCAATACAAAAGGTACAAAGAGACAAACAATTCAAAAACCTTGATATTTTTTGAGGCAAATCTTTTGATTTGTACAATTTTCCTAAATAAATTAAAGCAAGGATTGAGCTAAATTAACGATTTTGACTTTGTTAAAAGTTAGAGGGTAGCGGCTTCAAATCAATGTCTGCTCGCAAAACTTTGTTTTGCTATGCGACATTAATTTTTTCGCTACGCTCAAAAATCAATGAGAGTTTGATCCTGGCTCAGGATGAATGCTGGCGACGTGCCTTAAGCATGCAAGTCGAGCGAGATGGTAGCAATATCATCTAGCGGCGGACGGCTGAGTAACGCGTAGGAATCTGCCTTAAAGTGCGGGATACCTCCTCGAAAGAGGAGCTAATACCGCATGTGATCGCAAGATTAAAGGAGCTAACCCTCCGCTTTAAGATGAGCCTGCGTCCTATCAGTTTGTTGGTGGGGTAAAAGCCTACCAAGACTATGACGGGTAGGGGGTGTGAGAGCATGGCCCCCCAGAATGGAACTGAGACACGGTCCATACACCTACGGGTGGCAGCAACTGGGAATCTTCGACAATGGGCGAAAGCCTGATCGAGCGACGTCGCGTGGGGGATGAAGGCCTTCGGGTTGTAAACTCCTTTTGCTAGGGAACAATACAATTGAGTTAACCTAGCGAATAAGCACCTGCAAACTA
>CAYROP010000022.1:0-16692 GCA_964426075.1 uncultured Gammaproteobacteria bacterium
CGTCAGTTAATTATATTGTTAATTATCGACCCGCCGATACAAATAAGTTAATTGTGACCGTTCCCAAAAAAATCTGCCCCTTGGCGGTTAGTCGCAACAAGGCGCGCAGGTTAATTGTTGCTGCATTTTTGGAAATATCACCAGCCTTTCATCAAAAAAAAGAAATATCAATATTAGTTCGCAAAGATATATCCCAAAAAAACTCTATCGAAGTTAAAACCGAACTAGAAAAGTTATTACTATAAAAACCTATGATTGTTTCATATCTACTGATCAAAACTATTTATCTATATCAAAGAACACTTTCACCAGATCATGGTCCAGTAAAGATATTTTTTACTAAACCAGTTTGTAGATATACACCAACCTGTTCAGAATTTGCTATTCAATCTTTAGATCGTTTCGGCATTAAATCGCTTCCGCGCATCATTTTCCGTGTGTTATCTTGTAATCCATTCTCTATTGGCGGGTATAATCCAGTTGTTAATTCAAGATCAAGCAAAAAAAAAGTACATAAGCTATCATATTCGCCATATATAACTAGAAAATAATTAAAAATAAAAATGGATATAATTAATCAAATTCTTGTTCACCCTATTTTAAATGTAGCTGTTTTCTTCTACAAACTTTTTGAAGCAGCTAATTTCCCCTATCCACTCGCTTTTGCTGTTTTAGCACTAACTATTTTAATTCGCTTGATTGTCTGGCCTTTAACAGGTAAACAGCTTCACCAAACTAAAAAAATGGCCGAACTCAAACCACACCTTGATGATCTTAAGAAAAAGCACGGCAAAGATAAAACCCTTCATGCTCAAAAACAGTCCGAGCTTTATAAAACTCACGGCGTTAACCCAGCTACGGGCTGTGTTACCCTTCTAATCCAAATCCCAATTTTTTTCTCTCTGTATCAGGTACTTAATCAGTTGGTATCTTCTGATGGTACAGGGGAAGCACTTAGCAAGCTAAATAATATTTTATATTTTGACTTTCTTCACTTAAACCAACCTCTTGATGCTTCATTCCTTGGTGTGCACCTCTACACTAAACCATCTGATTGGCAGTCGACTGGCATACTTCTACTTGCTATTCCAGTAGTTACCGCGCTGTTCCAAATGGTGCAGTCTAAGATGGCCCTACCAAAATCAGCTCCTAAACCCAAAAAGGACAATAATAAAAAAGAAGATTTTTCTGATACTTTAATGCAGACTCAAAGTCAGATGATTTTTATCCTCCCGCTTCTAATTGGATATTTTTCATACACTCTCCCAATCGGTCTTTCACTTTATTGGAACACCTTCTCCGTTCTTGGTATTATTCAGCAGTATCTTGTGATGGGTTGGGGATCTTTGGTAGACTGGCTCCCATTCTTAAAAAATAACAACAATGGCAAAAAATAATAACCTCGAAGACAAAATTCTCGACCAGCTAGAAAAAATACTTTCTAGGCTCAATGTCAGCGCTGAAATAACCGCGGTTTCCCAAGCAGATGGGTCATTAAGGTTTAATATAGAGAGTTCCGATTCTAGCATCTTAATTGGAAGACACGGAGAAAATTTAGATTCACTCCAGACAATTCTTCATACAATGCTTTACAAATTATTACCCGCCGAAGAACTACCAGACGTCGTTATTGATGTTGATAATTGGAAAACTAATAGAGAAGCTGAGCTTAAAGACCTAGCTGCAAAAGTAGTTCAAAAAGTCAAATTTTCAAACAAACCCCAAAGTTTATCTAACCTCAAGCCTTTTGAAAGGCGCATAGTTCATCTTGCCCTAGAAAACAACCCAGATGTTGAAACCAGATCTGAGGGCGAAGGTCGCTTCCGTAAACTTATCGTCTCTCCAAAAGCTTAAATCGGCACAAGTCCTCTTAACCTTTATAGTTTTTTGTTTTGGGCTTAGTTTAAGTTTTCAATCTGGCATCAAAATAAATACCTCTCAGGCCTATTATTTTGGTTTTCTTACTGATTATTTTATTCTCACAATACACCCTGCAGATATTTTGATTATTCTTCTAACTCTTTTCACCTACCAAAACATCAAATTGCCTAAAAACTTAATAACTACAAAGAATATAAATCTATTATTGTTTGGAATTCTTATTTTATTTTGGTTTATTTTTTCACCCAACAAAATACTCTTAATCTTTGGGTTGATCAAGCTAATTTTATTTATACTTTTAGTTTTTAACATTTTAAGTCTTGTTACTAATCAAAAAAATCTATTCACCTTCGTTAAGATTTTTTCGATTGGATTCCTATCAGGAATGGTAATTTCAACTTTTATCGGCCTAATCCAGTTTTTAACTGGGGTATCCCCTAATATTTCAATAATTGGGTCTTTTCATTTTTTATCCACCACCCCTAATATCGCTTCAGGTCAAATATTTAACCATCAGTTTTTAAGAGCATATGGCACATCACCCCACCCAAATACATTTGCCGCTTTATTGGTCAGCTCTTTGGCTTATTCTCTTTTTTTAATTAGTTCATCAAAAACAAAAAATCTAAAGATAATCTGTAGTTTTCTGGTCACAATTGTTATAGCAGGTTTAATTGTTTCGTTTTCCAGATCAGGTATATTAATGGCTTTTGTTTTTGTATTATTGCGATATAAACACAAATTACCGTTCAAGCCCAATCTTGTTGTTTTTTTGCTTATTAACATAATTTTACTTACACTTGTTTATATCTCAGGGATTAACTTTGAATCTAAAACCATCACAGAAAGATGGGAATTGAACCTAGTGGGACTTAAAGTATTTTTTGATAATTTCATCATTGGTGTTGGTCCAGGTAACTATTTAATTGAAGCTCAAAACTATTTTTTTAAAAATTTTAATCTAAGGCTGTTTCAACCACCACACAACTTTTATATTTTATTTTTAGCTGAATATGGACTTATTGGGCTAATATTGATTATTTTACTGTTTAAAAAAATAGCAAAAAGATTTATTTACTCCCAATCGTTAATCAAATCTCGTCTTTTGTTTCCTCTAGCTGGTGCGTATTCTTTTGGAATGTTATTTGATCATTATTTTTTAACACAATTTCAAACAAGCTATATTTTGTTCGTATTAGTAGGTTTGATTTTAGCCGTCGATAAAATGCTAGACTTGAAATAATGTCTAACCTAAAAGAAGTATCCAAAAATACGATTTTTCAAATGATTGCCAAAGGTGCAACCGTTTCTGTTTCGCTGGTTATTACTGCGCTTATTACTAGACAATTAACAGTTTTCGACTATGGTGAATTTGTAAAAATAATGTCCTTTGTCTCCGTGTTTTATTTGATAGCGGATTTTGGTTTTAATGCCACCTTTCTTAAATTAACTCCACCGGACAAAATCAAAGAAAACTTTAATAAATTTTTTGCGCTACGTTTTATTACTTCCTCTTTGCTTACACTAATTTGTATTATCATTGCTCTATCTCTACCATATAATCCTTTAGACAACACAGGGTTTAGTGGAAGTGTCAAGTTCGGTATATTTTTAGCTTCATTTACCATTCTTTTTCAGGGCTTATACAATACCTTAAACGCCATTTTTCAAAAAAACCTAAGGTATGATCTCTCATCCATTGCCACAGTTGTCTCAAGCATTGCTACTTTAATTCTCGTTATTTCTGTAATTCCATTCAAAAATATATATTTACTTGTACTTAGTTACACTTTCTCTAATGCCGTTTTATTTTTAGTTTCGTACAGACTTTTAAATAAACTTGCTTACAAGCCGAAGCTAGTTTTTGATAAAAACTACAACAAATCACTGTCACTTAGCTCAATATCATTAGGAGTAGCTCTTGTTATTAATTTGGTCTATTTCAGAATCGATACAATTATTTTAGGATTTCTCAGATCACCTGAAGAGGTTGGGTATTATGGGCTTGCATACAGAATTTTTGAAACCGTTTTAGTGGTTCCAATCTTTTTTTCAAATTCACTCTTTCCAATTTTCCTAAACCATCTAAACGACAATGTCGCCTTAATTAGAATTTTTAAAAAATCAATATTACTATTAGGAACAATTTCGGTATCTTTGTCTCTATTCTTTTTTCTTACAGCTAACTTAATTATTAACTTAGTTTCTGGGCCAAACTTTTCCTACTCAGTCGACTTGCTAAAAATCCTATCACTCGGTTATCCATTCTTTTTTCTTTCAGCTATAGTTATGTGGTTATTAATCACATTTAATAAACAAAAAATACTCAGTATCTTATATTTAACCGTTGGTACGGCTAATTGTGTTGCTAATTTGTATTTTATTCCTCAATATGGTGCGTATGCATCAGCATATATAACAGTTATCAGTGAAATACTGATATTAATTGGTGGTTCGGCTATACTCGTACACAAGCTTAAAAATGACTGAATTTACAATTTTTACTGATGGTGCCAGTCGAGGTAATCCAGGCCTTGCTTCTACAGGGTTTGTAATAAAACATGATGGTGAAACAATGTACACTGGCGGAAGTTTTCTTGGTGTAGCAACAAACAATATTGCAGAGTACACTGCAATTGTAGAAGCTTTACAAAAAGCGCAAGAATTATCTAAAAACCAGTCAGAAACTAGTATTAATTTTAAATTAGACTCAAAATTAGCAGTTGAGCAGTTAAGTGGCAGGTATAAAATAAAACATCCTAATCTCAAAATACTTAGTTCCAAAGTTAAAGATCTCGAAGCATCTTTTCTTAAAGTTACATATACGCATATTCCTCGGGAGCAAAACCAAGAAGCAGATGCTCAAGCTAATTTAATACTGGATAAATAACGCCGTGAAATTGATTCAACCAGAAAAAACAATAATTATTATCATTTTTACAATGGTTTTTGTATTAACCATTTTGTATTTGTGGCAAAATCCCAGAATGTATTTAACTAGCCAAACTTACTATATTTCACATGAAAAAGGACAGATTACCAACCTTGAAAAATCTATTACAGTTATCATTAATTCTTCTGACTTTAACAACCAACTAGGGTTGACTAAACCAGTAATAGTTGCAGCAGATAAAACAGTCGGTGTAATTGAGCTAAAGACCAGTGCAAAGGATAAACAACAATCATTTTATAATTTTCAAAAATACCAGCCATTAATTGTTGATCAGTTAAAATCAGTAAACCAACAAATCAGTCTAATTCCTGCATCTCTTACACCAGTAACTCAAGAAGTTCAAATTAACTATCTAAAAATACTGGGTGTTGCAGTAATTTCAGCCCTAATATTAAGTTTTTTTGTTTTAATTTCAGGAAAATATATTCGATAAATCTCACTACTTGCTTAAGTATCCATTAAACTAGATCTAAGTTAAGCTTGTTCAAAATTTTCACATCGTTATAATTCGAATCTACTTCTGTTGATAACTTACAAATTGATTGTTTTCAAAGATTCTTTTAAACTTTCCTTCAATGCCTAATAAAAATACTCAAATCAAAAACAAAATTTTAATTTCTGGACCTGAGTCTGAGCTAAAAACCAATGTTGTGAAAAAATTACAAGACACTGGTTATGAAGTATTAGATTTTCAAAGTTCACTACCAAAAATAAAATTTCGCCCATTTCATTTGTTATTTATCTACAACTTGGATAACCAAACAAATAATGTAGATAAAACAAAACAAATTTTTGATGAATTTATTGATCTTGCCCAAATAACTCAAAAACCCTTATCCCTTGTTGTTAATATTGACCCATTTCTTGAACTTGAAAGGCGTGAAAATTCTGTTATTTTTCCTAAAAAATACAAATATTTAACTTCAATTGATTATGATTCCGTCTATCCAATTGAAAAAACCCTAAAACTTATTAAAACCAAAAAAATAAAAGGATCAATAATTAAAACAAGTCAAATATATTCCGAAAACTATCAAAATCAAAAAAGTCTTATTGATTATTATGTCCGTCAAGCAGTTGACAAAAAAATAATTACCTTACCAAGTAATAATGATGAATACATTCACCCAACTCACATAGATGATGTTGTTTTTGGCATTATTCGCTCAATAATAAGTTTTAAAAATGGTCGAACTCTGACAATATTAAATCCGACCCAAACTTCAATTAATTCACTCGCAAAAACAATCAAAGATGAATTTCGTAGATCGTTTTTAATCAACCTAAAAATTAGCATTAATAACACTGAAGTTGTACCCACTATTAGGAACAGCTCAATTGATATCGGAAAAAGCTCTGAAAAAATAAATTGGTCCCCAAAAAATTCTTTTATTCAGACAATTTCTGGCATAACAATTTCTTCAACAAAAAATGTTAAAAGATACAAAAGAACAAAAAGAACAAAAATAAAAAAGTATTATATTTATTTAGCTATAGGTCTGATTTTTATTATTTTTGCTCCAATATTATTTATAATACTTAACTCACTATCAGCAATTTATGATTTACGTCTTGCCCAATCCAAAGTACAAGAATCAAAATATGATGAAGCTCTACAAAGAATTAAATTCTCTCAAACCAAATTCAATCGCAACTTAACTATTTATAATATTGTCAATATTTTACCGGGGGTTTCGGACACAATTCCTTTAATGGGGGATATTAATCACTTCAGTAATAGTGGTTTATATTTAACTTCTGCGTTTGAGTCAGGAATATATGTTGCCAAATTATCCGCCGAACTTCAAGTTACTTTAGAAGGTAAAGAAAGCAATATTTTTAAATCAGAAATTAATAGTATTTCGGTCAAAATTGCAGATATTTCAAACAATCTTCAACTGTCCTATCTCGAATCGCAAAAACTAAGTCATCTATTTGGTTCAGACAAAATTATTAATTATCAAGAAAAAATTAAAAATCTTTATCAAATATCTCAAAGAGCCACACTCATAGCTCCGCTTATTCCTCAGTTTATTGGCAGTGATGATGATAAAAAATATTTAATTCTTAATTTAAACAACAATGAGCTTCGGCCTGGTGGGGGATTTATTGGTTCATATTCTACGGTTGATTTTATAAACGGTAAGTTCTCATCGCTAAAAGTTGGTGATATTTATGACATTGATGGGCAACTTAAGCAAAAAATTCCCGCACCCGCACCCCTTGTTGACGCTCTTGGGGTTGATAGTTGGTATCTCAGAGATGCTAATTGGGATCCAGACTTTAAAAATAATTATCCCGTGATTAAAGAATTTTATTTTAAAGAAACAGGGGAAAAAATTGATGGGGTAATAGCGGTCGATTTACAATTTATTAAGGCAATTCTAAATTTTACTGGCCCAATTGAACTAAGGGATTATAACGAAACTGTTTCATCAGAAAATATTGCCGAACTTGGGCAGAAATATTCAGAGGTTAATTTCTTTCCAGGTTCTCGGCAGAAAAAAAACTTTTTTTCTGCTCTTTCAAGAGAGTTAATTAATGAAATAATTGTAAAGAAAAAATATCTTGAACCACAGTTTCTTTTTGTACTTGACCAGTCACTGACCAAACAAAGCATGCAGATTGTTTTTGAGGACCGATCAATTCAAAATGCCCTCGATATTCTTGGGCTTACAGGTGAGGTTCCGGGTCGTAATTATTCAGAAAAAACAAATAAAACGAATGACTATCTAATGGTTGTCGATGCCAATTTAAGTGCCAACAAATCGAATGCTTTTTTAAGCAAAAAAATAAATTATTCGCTTAATTTAGACAAAAATGGCAATCTTCTTTCACGTGCAAATATTGTTTATAAAAACTCATCTCCGAACAACAGTTGGCCAGCAGGGGATTACAAAAATTATCTTAGGGTTTTTGTTCCACGAGGCTCAAAGCTAGAAAAAGTTTCAATTGATGGCGTTAATTATACGAGTCAGTTCAGTTCATACGATGACGGAAAATTAACATTTTTTGCTGGCAGTCTTGAGGTTCCTTACAATACAACTAAAACTATCGAGTTTAGTTACACTCAACCAAAAGGCATAAATCTTTCAGAAAAAACCTCAGATTATTTTTTTTATTACCAAAAACAGGCTGGGACATATGGAATCGACTTTAACTATGAATTTAATCATCCGGATTTTATTAGTCTCAGTGCCACTAGCAACAATTTGGTTTACTCGAATCAAAAAGCGACTTTTTCTGCAACTACAGATACATCACTTTCATTAGAGTTTCAGACTAGGAGATAAAATTACCTTGACAATAAAACTTCTTTAACATTATACTTCTGCGTCGATTATAATTTACTTAGTAAAGTTAAATTAAGATTATAATTAATTACTATGGACAAAATAATACTAGAATCGCAAGCTAGAGAAATAACTGGACGCAAAGTTAAGACACTTCGTGCAAAAGGAATTGTACCTGCTCACGTCTTTGGGCACGAAATCAAATCAGAAAACATTTCCGTCGATGAAAAAGAATTTAAATCTGTTTTTCACAAAGCAGGAGAAACTTCGGTTATTTCCTTAAAAGTTGGAGGAAAAGAATATCCGGTATTGGTTAAAGGTCTACACCTTGATCCAGTTACATTAAAGATTCTTCATGTAGATTTTTATAAGGTTAACCTTTCCGAAAAAGTAAAAGTACAAGTACCTGTTGAAATAGTTGGAGAATCAGAAGCCGTAGAGACAAAAGTTGGCCTTCTCTTAACGCCTGTTTCAGAGGTTGAGGTCGAGGCGCTCCCAGCCGACCTACCAGAAAAAATTGAAGTTAACATTGAAAATCTTAAAGAAGTGGGGGACACAATTACGATTGGCGACATCAAACTTTCTGACAAGATTGAAATACTCTCTGATGCAGAACTCGTCGTTGCTTCAATCGGCGAGTTTGTAACCAAAGAAATGGAAGCTGTAGAAGCTGAAGCTGAAGCTGAAGCAGAAGCCGCTAACGAACCTCAAGAGGGTGAAGAAGTTGAAGAACAAGCATCTACTGAAGAAGGTTCAGATTCCTCACAAGAAAGCTAATTAATTGTACTAAGAACTAGCTAAAAAGCTATAAAAATCCTTAGCTGGTTTGTAGTTTGGGTCAAGTTCTAGCGCTTTTATTAGCGAATCTCTTGCAGCCCCGCTATCTGAAAGTCTCCATTGAAGTAAAGCAATTTGATACCATCCATCCCGGTAATCTGGCTTATCTTCCACAATTTTCTTCCACCTTTCCAAATCACTAGTAATTTTCACGTAAGAAACTTTTGAATCTTGAATTTGAATTAATGCATCATTAATCAAGTTTGTTGGTATACCTAATTCTTTAGCTATTAAAAATTCACGAACTGATTCTTCAAAATTACCATTTTTCTGAAGTGCTTTTGCAAGCTTATAGTGTAGTATCTCAGAATTTGGCCTTTCTTTAATTTTTTCATAAATATCAGCAATGTTTTCATTACTAACCGTACTGTAAGTTTTACCTTTTTCGATAAGAAACGAGGCTAAAAACAAAAAAATAAGCAAAATAATTATGCGGGAATAAATGCGGGGAATATGAGGTAAATAATGCGGAGATTTTTTTAGTTTTCGTTTTGCCATGGTGAAATAATAATTTTAGATGTAGAGTAGGGGAGTTTGTTCCAAATCTCCTCGGATATAAATGGTGTAATTGGGTGTAATAGTTTCAATTGAACACCTAAAACATATTCTAGAGTTGGTTGGTATTTTTCTCTTTCTGATTTTGCCATCTCTAAATATTTATCACAAAAATAGTGCCAAAAAAACTCATACAGATCATTTGCTGCAGCTGTGAAGTTACGCTTTTCGTAATTACTTGTAGTTGATACAAATAACTCGTCTAATTTATTTAAAATTTCTTGATTAAATTTATCTATTTTAGGTCTGTTACCATCAGAATGATTATCGCCTTCATAAAAATCCAACACAAATCTTGAGGCATTCCATATTTTATTTGTAAAATTCCTCATACCTCGAATTTTATCCATACCAAGATTCAAATCATTATCTGCATTCGATCCATAAATTAATGACAACCTTACTGCATCAGCACCATACTGTTCAGCCACATCTATTGGGCTGATTACATTCCCTTTCGATTTGCTCATTTTTTGTCCCTTATCATCCCTTACTATTCCATGAAAATAGACTTCCTTAAATGGAGGTTTATTAGTCTTGTAAATACCAAACATAATCATTCTTGCTACCCAAAAGAAAATAATATCGTAAGCTGTCTCCATTACAGCAGTCGGGTAAAATTCTTTATAGTCTTTTGAGTTTGGGTATCCAAGCGTGGAGTAGGGCCATTGGCCCGATGAAAACCATGTATCAAGCGTGTCTGAATCTTGCTTTAAATCACTGCCTGAACAGGCTGGGCAATCCTTAGGTACACTGGCCGACACAATAGGGGTGTCATTATTGCATTTTTGACAATACCAAACAGGTATCTGGTGGCCCCACCAGATTTGCCTGCTGATACACCAGTCATGAATATTATTCATCCAGTGTTTAAATATTTTTTCTTGTCGGGCTTGAATAAATTTGACGTCTCCTTTATTAACTGCATCTAAAGCATCAGCAGCAAATATCTTGCCAGATTTTTCACCTTTTTTATTGACCGCGACAAACCATTGTGTAGAAACAAGCTGTTCTACAGCTGATTTACATCTTTCACAAACCCCAACATTGTGAGTATATTTATTGTCGATCTTTTCAATTAAACCAAGTTTATCCAAATCAGTTACTACTTCATCTCTAGCCTCAAGAACCTTCATTGTTGCGTATTTACCCGTATTCTTAACCATTCTTCCATCCTGTCCAATCGCGGAAATGATCGGCAATTTATTTTTTTGTGCTACTTCATAGTCGTTTTTATCGTGCCCGGGTGTGAGTTTTACGATTCCAGTGCCGAACTTAGAATCAACAAAATCATCAGCTATTATCTCCATCTCGCTACTCGTAATGGGATTTTTAACTTTTCTACCGATCCATTTTCTTCTTTCCTTATCTTTTGGATTTACCGCTAGGTGTGTATCAACCATTATTGGTTCTGGTCTTACGGTTGCAACAATTAAATATTTTGGTTCGTCTTTTTTAGGTTCAACTAATTCATACCGAATATAATAAAGTTTATCTGTTTTCTCTTCGTGTTCAACCTCCAAATCAGATAGAGCGGTGGCACACCTAAAACACCAATTAATTAATCTCTCTCCACGGTAAATAAGTCCATCTTCGTACATTTCAACAAATGTTTCATAAACAGTTTTGGTTACATCAGGCTCCAAAGTAAACTTTTTACGACTCCAATCACAACTAACACCTAGGTGTCTAATCTGGTTTTCCATATTGTCACGATTATTAATACTGAATTCATAAACTTGTTTAAAAAATTCCTCACGTCCTAATTTATGTCTGCTTAAATCTTTTTTGGCCAATTCTCTTTCATAAACAACTTGGGTTTGTATTCCGGCATGATCAGCTCCAGGTAATATAAAAGCTCTTTTCCCACGCATTCTCTCAAATCGCACCATAATATCTTGAATCACATTGCCACGAGCGTGGCCAATATGAATAAAGCCATTTGCATTGGGTGGGGGCATAATAACTGCAAAAGAATCGCCTTTGTTTATTTCTGGCCGGAAATAGCCAGACTCTTCCCAGTCTTTATATATTTTTGATTCAATTTCTTTATGTTCGTATATTTTTTCCATTTTTAATAAAAATCCTTAAACTTATAAATTAAGTCAGGACTTTAGAAATACAGCGCAGAATAATAATTACACTGACTCATATTATAATTTTTTTTGAATTCTACATTAATTTGCCTTAATTAGTATAGAAACTAGGCATTTTCATATTCTAGATTAAGACTAGGATCGGCCTTAATATCTAAATAGCTCACCGGAGACCAATTAAAATAAGCATAAGCAGCTATCATGGCCCCATTGTCGGTACAATATTTTGGTTCTGTTTCATAAACATCCGAAAAAGTATTTTTAACTTTTTCTCTAAGTTTTTCGTTTGCAGCTACGCCTCCACCAGTAACAATATTTGAAATTTTATATTTTCCGCTCGCTTTTTTTAGTTTTTTTACAACTACATCTGTAACTGCCTCCTCAAACTCGTACGCAATTTCAGCTTTTGAAAAATTTCCTTCCTCTACAATACGCGCCACTTCGGTTTTTATCCCTGAAAAAGAAAAGTCAAAATCCCCGCTATTCAACATTGGTCTTGATAATTTCAATTTAGTTTCTTTGACTGTTTTGGCCAGTTTAGATATTTCCGGTCCTCCTGGGTAGGGGAGTCCAATAAGTCTAGCAACTTTATCAAAAGCCTCACCAATTGAGTCATCTCTTGTTTCGCCAATAATTTTTATATCATCATGTTTTCTGCAACTCACGATTTGAGTGTGTCCTCCTGACACCAGTAGAGCCATAAAAGGGAAGACGGGCAATTTTTGCGTTTCCAAAAAAGAAGCATACGTATGGCCCTTCATATGATCAACGCCCATAATTGGCAAACTATTTACCATCGCAATAGTCTTAGCGGTTTCAACTCCAACTAATAATGAGCCCAATAATCCTGGTCCGTTTGTAACAGCAATTCCATCGATCTCTTCAATCTTAATGTTCGCTTGCTTCAAACTAAGTTCAATAACGGGAATAATTGCTTCAACCTGTTCTCTTGCTGCCACTTCCGGTACAATCCCTCCCCATTTAATTTGTTTTTTTAAAGATGACAGAGTGGTAAGTGACAAAACTTTTACACCATTTTCTACAATAGCCGCACTAGTTTCGTCACAACTAGTTTCAATTCCTAAGATTTTCATTGTATGTAAGGTATCAGCTTAAGGACAACTTTCCAAGACTCAAAAACTATTTTTTAATCTCAAATGTTGCTTTATTGCCTAAGTTTAATCCGAACTCATCAATCATTCCGCCGTTTACTTCCAAAACATAATAAGCCTTTTGGGGTGGAGTATATATTTCCAACGCTCCGCCGGTGTCTGGTTGAGCATTTTTTACAAAATGGACGACCTTTTTATCTTTGTCTAGCCAGATAATATCCAATGGAAATTTAACATTCTTCATCCAAAAACTATGTTTCGCTTCAGATTCAAACGCAAAAAGCATCCCTGTATCCTTTGCTAAACTTTCTCTTCCTCCCAACCCTATCGCCCGACTATTAGCATCACTCGCCACATCAGCGTTCACTTTAAGTCTCAAAATTTTTACCTGAGTTGATTGCAAATTATTATTTGTGTTGTTAGAAACAGTCTCGGTTTGGTTGTTAACTGGAATCACGCTTGCTTCTTCGGTTGCAGTTTTTTTTGAGGCAGGCAAAAACGCCCCACCTGATGCTCCTTGATAAATAATTACCGCCGCAACAATTCCAAATAATCCGAATAAGATACTTAGGTCCTTTTTCATCTGCCTAGAATTATAATCCTAACAGTCAAAAAAAGTATGCAAAGTAAAAATTAATTATCTTTAGTACCAACTAAAAATACTGCCTGCCAAGGTCTAAATATAGAACTAAATTGTTTATTAATAACTGTTTCTCCGCCCTTTACGACGGTTTGAGTAAACTTGCTGGTTGCTCCACTAGCTGCAAAATCTACTTGTTTAGTTGTTCCACGTGGTAAGGTCGGGTCATCTTGGTATCTTGGCTCGGGTGCTGGTTTTATATTTGTTACTACTGGTTCAGAAATAGTAACTTGTCGATCGTCTGACGTTCCATAGATATCAAAAGTCAGTCTAGTACCTACAACATATGCGTTAATTAAAATATGTTTTGGGGTGTTGTTTATAAAACGAAAGTCTAAATTTGGATAATATATCGCCGCATCAAGACCTGGTTTAAATCCTAACTTTTCATAATAACTGACTCTATACGCGTGCGGAGACCGTGCAGTTATCTCAAGGCCAGCATTAAGTGCCGCCCTGAAAGCAGTTGTTGATACTTGGCAGACACCGCCACCGTCACCAAGCACAGTTTTACCATTCTCAATTACATATGCGCTTTGATAGCCGTTCGCTTGAGAAATATCACCAAGTCTTTTATTAAAAGAAAACTCTTCACCAGGAGCCACAAGTGAACCATTTATTCTTGAAGAAGCTAATTTTATATTATGGATTCTTCCTGACGAAGAACCACTAAAATCCGACACGCCACGAGCCAAAAACTCTCGAATCCCATACTGATTA
Organism: uncultured Gammaproteobacteria bacterium; assembly: GCA_964426075.1. Lineage (GTDB taxonomy): Bacteria > Patescibacteriota > Microgenomatia > CAYQLK01 > CAYQLK01 > CAYQLK01. The sequence goes on from CAYROP010000022.1 coordinate 14,088, forward strand.
TTCTCAAAATCCTCAGGTTTCGTTACTCTTACAACCAAGTCTAAACTTATTGATTTCTGATCCTCTTTCAAATTATTTATTGACTGAATAATTTTTGCCAAAGTCTCAATGCTGTCAAGTTTTCTACCGTCGATTGGAGGGGTAAACTCTGTAACTCTACTTCCTTCAATTTTTAATATTGGATTTTTAACCTCACGATCAATTCCCTTACCTATTTTTTCGAAAAAAGTTAAATATTTATCACCATTTAATTCAATTTTGTAGTTATTATCTGAATTTTTATTAATTGCAATCCAGCTCACAAAATCTTCACCATCAATCTTATAGGTAGTCAGGTCATATTTTAATAAAATATCGATCTCAGATAAATCCTTTGCTTTTTCAAGTGATTCTTCTGCGTTAACCGTTCTAAAAGCAGGCTCGACTGGCGTAATGGGGATTTTTACTGAATCTCCTCCTGTAATTGTATTGATTAGCTCAGTTTGTAATAAATCTTTGTTGATAACATACCCGCTTACACTCGGAGCAATAGTCACATCTCCGTTACTTATTTGATATTCAGCTGATTTTGCCTTAGCAAAACTACTTTCCTCATTAATTTTTTTAACAATTTGACTGAATTGGTCGTTATTCCAAGCAATTACTGGTATGACTTCAACCTCGTCTTTTACCGTAGAAAGCATTCCTGTAATATTTCTAAAAATATTTCTGGTTCGGAAAACGTTTGTTATGGACTGAGTCGTTGCTTTTGTATCAATACCTAGTCCAGTGTCTGTTAATGTCAAATTATATTTTTGATCTGAAATAATTTCGATTTTTTTGCCAAGCACTGCAATTGATTTTTGTTCGACGATCGTCTTGGCCTCGGAAAAAGATTTTCCTCCTAAATTTTCGCCTAAAAAAGTGACACCATAAAAAACTTTATCGGAAAAATACCAACAGTAGCCAATTATCGGTGCAGTCAAAAACATCGTTATCAAAACCACGAAGCAATACAGTTTCCAGTGCTTTGGATTGGCTAATTTTTTTGATTTTTCTTTCGTTTTTTTCACCTTAATAGTTCACAATAAGTAACTATAATTGTAGCCTAAAATAACTACGCAAATTTTACACCCATTAAATAAAAATTATGCTAACATTAAAGCTAACTAATTGATTATTTATGCTGCCTGTAAAAAAACTATCCCTTTTGCTTTTTATCTCAATCTTTTTGTCTGCCTGTTCAAAGCTGCCATTTATCGGTAATTCTGATACAAAAGATGGTCCCGTCACTCTTACCTATTGGGGGCTTTGGGAGGATCAGCAGGTTATTCAACCGCTAATTGATGAATTTTCTGCAATTAATCCAAATATTACTATCAATTACACCAGACAAAATATAACTAATTACAGAGAAAGATTATCTTCGGCTCTCGGTACGGAATCTGGGCCAGATTTGTTTAGATTTCATAATACCTGGGTGCCAATGTTCAACCAAAAATTAGCCTCAGTTCCGGAAACAATCTACACTCCAGAAGAATTCCAGCAGACATTTTATCCAATAACCTCCAAAGACTTAACAGTTGGCAATCGAATTGTTGGTATTCCTCTAGAGGTTGATGGTCTTACACTTTTTTACAACGAGGATTTACTTAAAGCTGCAGGGTTTTCTTCTCCACCACAAACTTGGGAAGAACTTAGAACAATGGCAAACCAGATAACAGTTATAGATGACCAAGCTAAAATCAGAACATCTGGTGTCGCTCTAGGTACAAGTGGTAATGTTGATCATTTTTCAGACATCTTAGGTCTGCTCATGGCACAAAACCAAGTCAAATTTAACGATCTGGAGAAAAGCATTTCTACAGATGGTAAGAATTTAGCTACAGATGCAGTCATTTTTTATTCAAGTTTTTATAAGTCCAAAATTTGGGATGAAACGCTACCAAAATCAACTGTTATGTTTTCACAAGGAAGTTTAGCTTTTTATTTTGCTCCTTCGTGGAAATATTTTGAAATAAAAGCCGCCAATCCAAATCTTAATTTTAGGGCCACTACCGTTCCTCAACTCACAACAGACTCCAAGCGAAAAGTCACTTGGGCTTCTTATTGGTCAGAAGGAGTAAGCTCGGCAATTTCAGAAGAAAAGCAGTCAGCTGCTTGGAAATTTCTTAAGTTTATTTCATCCGCAGAAAGCCAACAGAAAATATATTCATATCAGGCCGAAACCAGAGATTTTGGTGAACCATACTCACGAGTCGATCTTGCCCAGTCAGTAATATCTAATCCAGTCGTTGGTGCTGTTCTTCAAGATATGGTCAAGGCCACTTCATATCCGATTGCATCAAGCACATCCGATAATGGCCTCAACGACCTTAATATTAATTATCTTGCTCAAGTCGTCGATGAAGCCAACACTACTAATCTCTCCAGGTCTGCAATCGATAAAGCAATCATTACACTTGCACAAGGTTGGAAACAGGTTTCTGATCAGTTCAATGGGAACTAGAGTTTTTTCCTAGTCACTCAATTTTTCAAAAACAATTAGAATATTTTTATGTTAGAGCGTTATATCCTTCTGTCGCTTAGTTATTGTCAGATTTTTAATTCTGTCTTCTCGGAAGAA
>CAYROP010000023.1:0-11327 GCA_964426075.1 uncultured Gammaproteobacteria bacterium
AGGCATTTAACAAAATTATTACCAGAATAGTAATAAAAAAAATCCCAATCGAACTCAACCAACATTTATAAAAAAACTTTAATAAATTCTGATACTTTTTAGTATTTCTCATTTTTATTTATATCTCGATCCTCCACCTCAAAACCCATTTCGCGAATTTTTTCTCTTAACGAATCGCTCAAAGTATAATCCCCTGATTTTCTTGCCTCAATTCTTTTGTCCATTAACTCCTGAACCTCAGCTGGAATCTCAATAACTGTTTCCTTAAAAATATCTAAAGCTAGAACACTATCAACGTGGGTGAAAAAATCTTTGGTCGCCTTAGGCGTCTGACCAAATGTCATTACACCTGCCAAAAACTCAGCCACATTCAAGTCATTAAACAGTGGCTGCCACAACTCTTCTGGCGAAGAATCTTCTCCATCTAACGCTGTTCTGGCTAGTCCGCGCAGTTTTGCCAAACCTTTTTTAGCTGCCTCATAACTATCGTCCGTAAACTCCATTTGTTTGCGATAGTTGGTTTGATAACACAAGAATTTAAACGCCATCGGATCATCAAGGTCAAGTACGCGAGTAAAGTTTTTGAGACTTTTACCCATTTTTTGATTATTCACATTAAGAAACTCTCCATGAAACCAATAATTGGCTAGAGGTTTACCTCTTAAAGCTTCGGTTTGAGCTATTTCATTACTGTGGTGAACACTAATATGATCCACACCGCCTGCGTGAATATCTATCGGCAACTCCCCTAAACACTCCTCAGCCATTACCGAACACTCCAAATGCCACCCAGGAAATCCCATTCCGTAGCCTTCAAACTCCCACTCCATCTGTCTTTTTTCGTTTTTTGGCGAGAACTTCCAAACCGCAAAATCCGCTTGGTTGCGTTTGCTAGTATCAATCTCAACTCTAGCTCCTGCTAATTTGTCTTTTAAGTCTTGTCCCCACAATTTGCCGTAGTCGGGTAGTTTGGTCACATCAAAATAGAGCCCGTCTTCGGCTTCATAAACAAAACCTTTTTCCTTTAAGCCCTTAACAAACGCAATTTGTTGTGGAATGAATTCCGTCGCGTGCGGCGTAACTGTCGGTCGTAACAAATTAAGTTTGACCCACTCTTCCCAAAACGCCTCTTCGTACTTGTCAGCTATTTGTCTAGCAGTCATGCCTGATTCTTTGGAAGCTTTTTCTACTTTGTCTTCGCCTGTGTCAGCGTCAGTTGTCAGATGTCCAACATCGGTCACATTAACTACATGAGTAACCTTATATCCAGCCAACTCCAAAACTCGCCTTAGAATATCCTCATTAATATAGGTGCGAAAATTCCCAATATGCACATAGTCATAAACAGTCGGGCCACAACCATACATTCTGACCTCACCATCTTTTGTTGGCTTGAACAGCTCAATTGAGCGGGTCATTGTGTTGTAAAGCTTGAGTGGTTTCATTACGAGTATTTTACACTAAGGGTTTTCTGCTTTGCAGAAACATGTTTTTTTTAATTTGCCTTCTCGCTTTAAAGAAAAGTAATTTTTTAATTTATAGGTTCTCGCTTTTGTTTTCAAAAAGCTGAGTCCCTCACTTTTTCTCTAACAAAAAGCTACAAGCCTGCGTTAAGAATGAATTATTTTTCATTCTCTCGTTGAGACAGGAAACCTGAAACTAAATAGTCGGCCGTTTTTGCTTTTGTTTTTTACAGGAAAGAAGAGTAGCTTTGTGTACCCTTTAGGGCAGGCTTAGCCTGACAAAGCGTTGAGAGGAAAACGTAGTTGTCCTCTCAAGACTAAAAAATTGCCCCCTCCGCACAACGAGATACGGAGGGGGCGTGGAAAGGAGTTGCACGAATCAGCCGCGCGACTTGTTTTGTCCCCGCATTCAGGGCAAAGTTTGTCGGATTCGTGAGCAAGAACTCCTATTGTTTGTTAAGGTGTCCACCTCAATGTGCAGTTACCCTTTTTGGCGGGTACCAGAAAAAGATGGGTCCCAGTACAGCACTGAGGTGGACATGTTCACGGCGGGTGAACACTCATATTTATACTCCCGCAAAAATCCTATTGCAATAAGTAAAATTTAGTCAAAAAAAACGCCCCAGTGATTAACTGGAGCGGAATTGGTTTGACCCTCTCTGGGAGACTATCATGGAGCGGACACGAAAATTCTCCAGAGAGGGGGTGCGTTAACACCGAATGTAAGTATATCATATTAGACCTATAATGTCAATATATTTTAATTATTGGATAAAAACTTAAAAAAGACCCTCCCCTTCTGCAAGTACCCCGCAATACAGAAGGAGAGGGTTGGGTATGGTGTCTAATGGGGAGAGCTACAAAACACCACTCGGACATTGTACCGTAGTCAGAGTTGTTGTCAACATTACGACTACAGGTGGTTTTGAACAGAACGAAAATGTTACTGGAACAGTTTCGCCCACCGTCTGTGCACGAAGTCGTCCCAAAGCGATCCTGGGAAGGTCATCAGCACAAGGATGCAAATCGCCGTCAGGCCGTTTAGGACCCAACTCGAAGCGCTTGCTGTGATGAGAACCAAAACAGCAACTGGCACGAGTTTGGCTAGCCACTTCCTGTGCCAGTACCAGTTGTACCAGAGGATCACCACTGATACGGCGATCAGGCAAACAAGTGACAGCACGATTATGGACTGTACCCAAAAAAGGGTCAGCCCCAAAAAAGCCACTGCCCCCCAAGCAACATACTCGAAGTACTCCGAGAAAAACTGCTCAAGGCTCTCGTTCGACTCGGCTATTTTCGGCCAAGTCAAAATCTTCAGAAACATCGTCCACTCCTGTAAATTAATGTTCGGTTAAGCACAAATTATATACCTTGCATGCAAATTTTGACTAAAAAAAGCCCCTCCTCACATTAAGCAAGGAGGGGCACGGACCAGAAGTGTTGTGCGCGCAATTTGTCGCAACTACCTCTGAGGGGTTGTTTGGCCCCCTTCGGAATCTCCCAATCCTAAAGGGGGCTGGAGGGTGCGCGTTCGAGCGCAGTTAATTTGTACCACTGATACTTATAAAATGCAAAATCGGCCGTTTTTGCTTTTGTTTTTTACAGGAAAGAAGAGTAGCAAAGTGTACCCGAAGGGCAAGCCCTGCTTGGCTTTAATTGTTGAGAGGAAAACGCAGTTGTCCTCTCAAGATCGCTAAATAAAATGAAAAGTGTCTAAAATTTTGGAATAAACTTCTTCATTACTATCCCCTGTTGAATAAGGAGATAGATTAATTCTGTAAGTCCAAGCACCTTTCGTAACCGCAATTCGACCAAACCCTTCACTAACCATTACCTTTTCCCCTTCAAATCCACTAATTTCTACATCTGACCTTTGTAGGGTTTCCGCCGAATAAGATGCTACAAACTTGTCAGCCATTTGTTTACTGTTTAGTTTGTTGGGATTATTAAAAACAGTCACTGTGATGTTTTGCCCAGTTGGTGAGATCAAAACTGCCTCACCTAAAGCGTCCTCTTCTGAAGCCAATGTTTGAGTAACAGACCAATCTCTAGGATGTCTGAAAGAATAGTTGTAATTAAGATCACGAAAATCAGACCAACCATCTGTGCCAGCCACCACTGGTGTTGGCGCTATTCCAGAAAAAGTAGTCGGATTCTTTGTCTCAATATTTTTATTCTGAGAATTTTTAGCATTAAAAATTACCAAGCCTATCCCAAAAACAACAACAATTATTACTAAAATAACTAGTAGTCGAGCAGATCTCATATAACTCTATCTTAGCAATTTATTACCTAAATATTAAAAATCCGTTTTTATGCTTATTTTAGGAGTAGAACCGAACGTTTTTGTTTGTCTTAAAAAAGGAAAGAAGAGTAGCAAAGCGTACCCGTAAGGGCAAGCTCTGCTTGGCTTTGTGTTGAGAGGAAAACGCAGTTGTCCTCTCAATATCAAAGAAAACCCCTTGCCCGTGCTGCCGCATGTGGCGCAACTGAGCAAGGGGTCGAATTACATAGGAGTCCTTCACCCCTGTCAGACTCCCAGTGCGACAAATTCTAGCATTTTCGCCTAAAATTGTCCAAAATTACCCACAAATCCAACTAATAGTACGAAAAACAGAAAAAACTAATAATTCCAATCTTTCTGCCAAGTTTTCATCATTTCTATCTCAGCAGTTTGTGCCTCAATAATCCTTTTACTCAAATCAATTATTTCTTTACGTGTTGCCGATTTTATAGCCAAATTAGCCATATCAATCGCCCCCTGATGGTGAACAATCATTTCAGACAAAAATTCTTTATCAAAATCTTCCCCCGTCTTTTGATTCAAACCATAAACCATATTTTCCATCATTTCATCCATATGATCTCTATCACCCACCAACTGATTACCTCCACCCATCATACCCATTCCCATCATATGAGAATTATTATTCAAACCAAAATAAACAACTGTTAACAAAATTCCAGACAATAACCCGATTACTCCGTACAAAATAGCATTATTATTCATATATCCCCATTATACTCCCAAACCAAAATGGCCCAAAAAAAGCCCCTCCTCTCCGCATGATTAGTGCGAAGAAAAGGGGCGAACCGTCATCCACTCCTTGTGGAATAACGGACTAAGAAGCTGCCACAGCCGGCTTGGCCGAGTTGCGCTTGATCAGGTTGCGTCCGATCGACTGATCGAGGCGTTCCATGATCTGCTTCTCGGTCGCGCCGACATTGTTCTTGGCCGACCAGTCGTAGGACTTGGCCAGGCTAAGAGCATCGCGCATCTTCTCGAGAGTAGGCTCCGTGCCGACGATACGGCCGAACTCGGTGCCGTTGGTGATCAGCAGCAGGACTGCGCGGATACCACGGGCGCTCTGCAGCACATGCGCATCGCTCGCCCAAGCCCTCGGCCAAATCTCCTTGGCCGCGCTCAGGTAAGCAGTGACGAGTTGCTGCCGCTTCTCCATCGGATAGGCGCGCAGCGTGCTGTGCTTGCCGAGAATCCGCCTGAGAGTCGTCATCAGACCAACGACATTGATGCCGCTGGGGCGATGCTGGCCCTCCATCGGACGCTTGACCATCTCCTCCATGATGACCCGACGGTACAGAGGAGAAAGCGGCGATCCATTGAGATCCTTGCAGAGCTCATAGCAGTCGCGGCTCAGCTCATCCTTCCAGTCACCGAGGAATGCTGCGTGGGCGAGGTTGAGGCGCGAATCGATCTCCTTCCGCAGCTCCTGCTGGCGGAAAATCCGCATCCGGTCCTCCATGGTCAGCCCCATCGCTGCCGTAGCGTCGAATACCCAAGCTTCCTGTTCGGAAGCGATCAGGGCACCCATCGCCGCGAAGCGGTGACCGCCATCGTCGATCGACATGTAGGCTTCAGGGTCGTCGGTGCACAAGGCACCTTCTTCCATGAACCACTTGCCTTCGAGATGGATGAAGATCGGCTCGATCAGAACCAGCTTCGGATTCTGAGCCATAGCCTCGAGGATGTCATCGGCGTGTCGCTGGTCCAGCTTGCGCTGAATACCAGTCGGCGATTCGCCGAAGCGATCGACGCGAGCATGCTTGAGAAGCAGGCTAGCTGTGATCATGAACTTGTGAAGTGCGATACCGTGCTGCGTATAAACGCTCACGGCGGGAATCAGGACCCTGTGGTTGTGGTTTTGCATACCCATAGCAACCACCTCCGGTCGAGATACTACCAAGAGTAGTGACTTATCTACGGACTTAATTCGAGCCCTTGTTCAGGACGATCGATCAGTCTCGTTGATGTCAAGACCAGTGGTTAGTTCGCTGGAGATTATATCAAATCCTATAGGCTTGTCAAATGGTGACTATTCTTTGAGTTTTGCATCCAACTGTTCCGAAGTTGGTTTGGAATATTCTGGAGCTTTTTCTGTCTCTTTTTGTTCAATTTTTGGTGGACCTGCTTTTACTAAACTTTCCATCCTTATCTGCTCAACTTGTTGTTGCTCAGCTAGCCTTTTTTGTCTTTGTGTAGCAATCGCCGCTTCAAGCTCTGCTCTTACTGAATCTGCTTGAGCTTTTTGCTTGAGTTCTATTGCTTGTTGTTCCTCGGAACTAAGTTTATTTTCAGTCGAAGTAGTATTTTGAGAATTAGCTTCTGAATTAGAAGCAGTTGGCGATTGGTCAGATGTATTTGGCGTAGAACTTCTAAAAAAATGTGTGCCAAGACTCTGGTCGATCACATCTGTAATTACTTTTTTCGCTTCACGACCAATAATTGACCAATCCATATCTACACTTAACTATAACAAACTACAAAAAATCAAACTAAAAATCGCTCCTACCTTCAAATGCTCTCCTTAAGGTAATATCGTCAGCGTATTCAATATCCCCACCAGAGGGTAATCCACGCGCAATTCTGGTTACTTTTACCCCCAATGGTTTAATCAATTTTGACAAATACATTGCCGTTGCCTCACCCTCCATCGTCGGATTGGTCGACAAAATTATCTCTTTTACTGAGTCATCACTTAACCTTGTCAATAAACTTTTGATATGCAAATCTTCAGGTCCTATGTTATTCATCGGACTAATTGAGCCGTGCAAAACATGATACAAACCAGAGTAACCACCCGCCCGCTCAACCGCCAGAACATCCAAAGGCTCTTCCAACACACAAATTACACTAATATCACGATCAGTGTCTGCACAGATCTCGCAAGGGTTACTTTCAGAAATATTTTTACAAACATCACAGAGAATCGTCTTGTCCTTAAGATCCATCACTGCTTTTGCTAGTCGCAAACTTTCTTCTCTTGGCGCGTGAATCAAATGATAAGTAAGCCTGGCCGCACTTTTTGGACCAATACCCGGCAACCGTTCAAACGCCTCAATCGTAGCTTGGACACTTTTTGGAATCCGCATTTATTTTATTTACTACCCCATCAAACCAGCAAAAGGGTTACCACCCTCGCCCATCATCGACTGCATTCTCTTTGCAGCAACCTTTTGTGACTGACTAATCGCCTCATTCACTGCTTTTACCACTGATTTTTCGTCATTACCATTAATATTTATTGAGACGATCTTTTGACTAGCTGTAACTTTGACTGTCACACCATCTTTTTCTACTTCGATTTCAACCGAATCAAGCTCTTTCTGAATCTTCATCGCCTGATCGCGCATTTTCTTTAACTCTTTAACCTGATTTAACTTATCAAACATATTATTTTTTGAACTTCTAATTAATATCTATTGTACTAAACAGGCACAAAATTACCAAACAAATGACAGAATTAAAAAATAACTAAAAAAAGGAAAATTAAAAACTACCGGTAAAAATTAATTTTTTGTTCGACACTTGCACTACCTCAATCGAGTTCTGACCTGCAAGATCGGAAGTGCCCACATATTTAAGTTGGTATTGATTCTCACCGACCTTAGTTAAAGACCCAATTGCGGTTGAAAGCTTATCACTCTTTAGCACAACGTTGTATTTATCACTCTCAGGCAAACTACCCAAAGAAGCTGTCACAACAACATAAATCTTACCTTCATCAACCTTTCTTAAGGCCACAGCGCCAACTGTTTCATCAAATCCTGTAAGCATTTGCTGTTCAGCACCAGTTGAAACGGCCGCCAAAATATCATCCGGAACTGCAGTACTTTCAGAAATATCTCTAAGTTTACTGGTATCAATATTGTCTTCGCTAATCGGAGCCGAACCATCAGGAGAACTCGTCATACTCTTATCTCGTCCACACGCCACCACAACCATGCTCAAAACAAAAACCGCAAAAATATATGTAATTTTTTTCATTAGGCAGGCAAATCTAAAACTATTAATTCTCAGTATAGCAAAAAAAATCTCTTTGCAAACTAGAGTATTTAGGAATAAAATAATAACTGATGACTAGCAGAAATACCGATGCCAAAATCACAATAACCGGTCGTCATTTTCATTCACAACCCTCCCTTAAGGATTACGCATTCAAAAAAGCTCAAAAACTGATCCGTCACTTTGATCATATCGAGCATATAGCCATAACAATGGATAGAGACAAAGCTCACCGCTCTCGCCAAACCGTCTACGAAGTTAATATCCGTATCTTAATCCCAGGCAAAAACCTTAACCTAAGCGACGAAGGTCCGAATATACGACAAACCTTAGATTCAGCTATTAACCGACTGGATAGAGAACTTGTCAAAACCAAAGAAAAAATCAAAACCAAACACAAAAGAGCAGGTATTCGTAAACTGCCAAATATTTTAAAAAGAGTAAAAATTAAGCGATTTCGTAGACCGGACGACCTCTAAAATTTTTAACCGCATTTACTCCACAAACCTTTACCTAATAACTTAGCCTCCTTTTCTAACTGCCTGAATTTTTCAGCGTATTTAACATCTGGCGGATAAGTTGCCACCCTAGCATAACCTTCTTGCACTAATATCTCATTTACCATCCGCCCATCCTGCAAATACACATACCTAAGTAGTCTTCCATATTTATCTGTCTCCGAAATATCTTTTTCCAACCTTAACTCCCCCTTGATCGTTAAGTTACGATTGAAATCAGCCGCCTCTTTAGCAAAACAATCACTTACCTTCTTACCACTACCCAATTCTGGTGTGTTAATCCCAATATATCTAATCCTTTGTCCATTAATATCAATCGTGTCTCCATCAACAATCACTACACTTTGAAAATGTTTCGCACTTTCTGTTGCCTCACTTAATTCGCCAGCTGAATCATAATTAAGATTTTCCTCAATTGTCTGCTCAAAAACTGACCAATCAAACTGTCTAAACCAAAATATAAATAGTGTCACAAAAACCAAAAAAACACCAAGTATTATTAAACCTGCTCTATTTTTCATTTAATTAACTCCTTAAGAACTTGAATATTTTGACTATCAGGACCACTTTTGTCGACTCCGGGAACTTCCAAAACCAAATCAGAATTACTAAAATTTTCTAAAATTGCTATTGCCTTTAATCCCTCTACTCCTACTTGCCCTAGTCCGATATTTTCATGCCTATCCAACAAACTACCCAAGCGAGCTTTTGAGTCATTAAAATGTACGATCGGAATATTTATGCCTCTTAGTTTTCCCCTCAACTCATCACCAAATTCGCCAACTTTTTCTTTAGTCGAAATATCTATTCCAAATCCCCATAAATGCGCCGTATCAATACAAACCTCTACTCGATCACTGCCAACCAAACTCACCATTTCCGCAACTTCATCCATCGTCCTAGGAACTGATGACCCGCCACCGGCACTATTCTCAATTAAAATTTTTGCTTTCCCCTCAAAATTCTCTAAAACTAATTTAATATTATGAGAAATATCATCAATTCTAGTACCGTCCTTAAGTGAGCCTGGATGTACAACTACTCCGTAAGCATTTATTTTGTCAGCCAGTTCCAAATCTGCTATTAAACTGTTCCTCGACCTCTCCAAACTTTCTCGTAAGTTACTACCAAAATTAATCAAATAACAAGCATGAATATAGATTCTAGAAATCTCTTTTTCCTTAGCTAGTTGGTTAAATTTTTCAATCTCCTCATCTGTTATATTTCTCCTCGTCCAGGATCTAGGCGACGACCCAAAAATCTGCATAACAGACGCACCGATACTCTCAGCTTTTTCAACACCACGAAACAAACCACCAGCCGTGGTTACATGGCCTCCAACACTAGTTAAATCTCGCATCCTTACTTACTCAACGGTTATTTTTCCAAACTTTTTGGAATTCAAATGATCATGAAATCCCCATTCGCCTGCTTTTTCAAACACAAAATTATAACTTTCTCCAGAAGGAATTGCCTTTTTAGGATCAAATTCTGGGTAGTTAGTATGCTCAGGATGTGGGCCAGATGCTGGCCAAAAAGCCTTCGATGATTTATTTTCAAACGTCACCTTAGTTCCCAACGCAATATTCATTGTTGCCGGACTAAACCCCTCATCTGTATAAACAACCACAATATCGTTTTGAGTAAGTGGAGCATTTTGCTCTGCGGTCTGAGTGTTACTAGTTGTATTCTCAGCTTGAGAAGAAGGTTGTGAACTTGTACAAGCCGACAAGACCGCCAAAGACACAATCGAACCAACCACAAATACTTTCTTCATTTTTATCTCACCCCCTATTTAACTAAAAACTATAATTCCTCGTTAGAACCGTACTCATCTTCTTCACCAAAAGTATCAGGACTCGTCTCACCAAGTGGCCTAAGTGGATCATAATTTAGCCCAGCTCGTTCTCCGATATCATCAACATCAGTTCCTTCTCCAATACCTTCCTCCAAACCGTCATCCGTCATCTCCTCACTCTCATCTGGTTCAAATTGACTCATCGGAATATCACCTTCTCTGACAAGCTCATTCTCATCGATAAGCAAATCAGACATATCTTCAGGTTTTAGATCATCGAGGTCAGTCATATTATTATTGTTATTTTTAGTACTTAGTAAAAGTTAACAAACTTATCTCAATCAATCAACCCATCCAAACACACTATTTTTCTCTACTCGTTCGAATACCTTTCCTCCAACCACGGATCGCCATGATTATTATAACCTCGTGTTTCCCAAAAACCCGGATGATCAATCGGTGTAAAAGCTAAACCATTCAAAAATTTTGCTCCTTTCCAAGCGTATAAGTGCGGAATAATTACTCTTACAGGCCAACCGTGTTCTTTGGGAAGTGGGTTACCTTCTAGTTCATAAGCTAGTAGTACATTTTCCTTGTTTAGGTCTGCAAATAAATTATTTGTTGTATAACCATCTGCACTTTCAGAAATCACAAACCTAGCCGACTCTTTTGGTTTCACAATTTGTACCAAATCAACAAACCTTACCCCCGCCCACTTAACATCGTATTTACTCCACCTTGTTACACAGTGAAAATCAGCAGTCAGCCCACTCTTTGGTAATTCCAAAAAATCCTGCCAACCAAAAACCATTGGTTTTTCCACCTCTCCATAAATCGTCAATTTCCATTTATCCATCTCAAACTCCGGCTGAAGACCCAAATCAAGAACAGGAAATCTATCGTCAATCAAATGCTGTCCGGGTGGTAATCGATCAGCCGATCTTTTACCTTGATAAGTTTGGTCCTGAAAGTGTCTAGCTACAGCAACCTTACCGGCCACATAGGCTTCATTGTATTTTTGGTCGTTTCCGTTACTACTCATATTATTTAAATATCATAGCCTGAATCATTTTGTTCTTCACTACCAGCGATAATTTTCATGGCCTCATCTTTAGCTGGACACAAATTAATAAACGGACAAAACCCACAAAGCTTAGACGGTTTAGGAATAAAATCTTTATCTAGTCCAATAGAATTAGCAATTATTTTTGTCTTTTCCAAAGTCATATCTTTGGAACTTT
>CAYROP010000023.1:11427-15054 GCA_964426075.1 uncultured Gammaproteobacteria bacterium
ACCCACTTAGTTTGCCCATCCAACTCAGCTAGTTCTGAATAAGTTAAAACCCAAACTTCGTGCTCTCTTCTAAATATCGTCATCAAACCTTTTACGCCTTTTGCGTCGCTAAACTCGATCCTTGTACCTTGATAATCTTTGGTAAAAAGCAGTTTTCTCGCATCAATGTTTTTATCTTCCAACAACTGATCAGTAATTGTTGTCACAGACTCCTCCTCACTGGCGGATAATTTTTCAATTTTTATCTCATGATAATCATCAGGTTTTTTCTTTACTGACTCTGGATCATAATTTGCAACCAACACATAACTATTTCCTTCATCATCATCATCTGTATCATACCCATCCCAAGTTTCCGGAATACTTGCACTCCACCCATATTCCTCCGAAACAAAATCTTTTATCGGTCCAGCTAGCTGAGAAGCCGAAGTTGCCTCAACTTGAGACGATCCCGATTTATTTTGATCATTACTAACTCCTGTCGATTGGCACGCAGTAACAAAAATTAACGGAATAAGTAGTATTGTTTTTTTAATCATTTGACTATGGAGTTAGTCTATAAATATTTTTATCTCCGCCTGCAGAACTAGCGATATACAGATATTTACCATCATAAACAGGACCTACAATCGGATCATCAAAATTTCCTGCTACCAATACCTGCCCTTCACCACTACTGTCATAAGCCCAGACTACCCCTCGACCTGATTCAGCACCACCAATATATAACTTAGGTCCGACAAAAACCATTTTGGACGCTTGTGTTATGCCTATCGCAAACACTTCTTTTGTTAAAACCCGAATATCGTAACGTAAGACCGACTCAGACGAACTTGAAAACTGCGAAACATACAATCTGCCATCACTGCCAAAAACAAGCCCTGCTGGATTTTGCAAATTATCAATCACCACTTCCGGTTCCTTGGTGATATCTTTATTGAGTTTGTAAATAATTCCCCTGTCAAAGCTTGCTGCAAAAATATCACCCGAAGTTGAAATAGTCACAGCCGAAACTTTACCCAAATTACCGGCAAGTTTTACTACTTTTCCCGATCTATCTATCGAAACAACTTGCTCACCTGTAAAAAGTCCTGCAATTATATTGCCACTTCGATCTTTGACCATATCCGAAACAAAATCAATCGCTGGTACAAAAACAGTTTCGATTTTCGTCCCCATATCAACCACCGACAAAGACCGTTGCACCCAATCAGATACATACATTTTATTTCCATCGATCAAAATACTTTTTGGATTTTTCTTTGTTAGTTCGGCAAATTTTTCTAAACTAGCAGTTTCTCTTATTGTTTGTTGAGATAACTCTCCTAAAGATTCAGGTCCACCAGACAAAAACCTATCATTTACTGAAACATCAATAGATTTAAATGCATCCGCAAAACTTTCGTTTAATACTGATTTTTTCGAGGTATTACATCCCGCAATTAAAAAACCTGTTGCAATAACAATAATAGCTAGATTACGGAAATTATTAATTGAACACCTCATATTTTCATTGTAAATAGCTTACTTGTGTTTGAGCAAGCCTCAAAACACTAAAACTTATCCACAACCCCTCAAAAACCAACCAATGTTGATAAATTAAATAAAAATTAACTTTTTTTGAAAAGATAAAACTTACTTAACGAGAAATATTTTTTTCTGAAAGCAAAAAATATTTGTCCCCCAAATATCCATTCACTTCTGGCGCTACTAATTCATTTCCAACTAAATTGCCACTAAAAACTGTCAAACTTCCATAAGTTTCATTTATTCTATCCACCGCTTCCAGAATAACCTGCCTGCGTCTATCCTTATTAAACATCGGCACAGTTGGCGCAATATCTTCAAAAATATCTGTCACAAAAACCCCAAAAAACCTTAGAGGTTCACTCGTTCCAAAACTATTTAATATTTTTTCTGCTACCAAAAAAATATCTTTTCCATCACTTGTGCCATAAAACCCTACTCGTCCCTGTCCCCAGTAACTTGTTTCTTTACCTCTTACAGATAATCCTATTCTTTTACACTTAAGATTCATTTTCCTTAATTTCTCTCCTACTTCGTCACACAAATTACGCAAAGTCTGTCTTTTTTCCCACACAGAATTAGCATTAGTAAATCTCGTAAAAGTCCGTGACACACTTTTGGGGCGTACCCACTCTTCGGCCGTAACAATCTTAGTGTTATCAATTCCGCGCGCCAGATTATACAAATACCTCGACCAAAAAGGCCCAAACCAATAAGCCAAATAATCAATACTTTTAGACCTTAATGTTGCAAAATCGGTTATTCCCAAAACTTTTAATCGCTTTTCCATTCGGTGTCCTATTCCTAATATTTTGGTCAAAGGAGTTTTATCCAAAACTGCGATTTTGTTCTCCTCTCCAATCCAAAAAATCCCATCCACGCCAGCATATTCCGAAGCAAGCTTGGCCATTCTTCTACTGTTAGACAACCCAACTGAAACAGTCACAATTTCCCCGATCTCTTTTTTCAAATCAGACTTCATCGTACAAATCAGTTCAAAAACATTTCCCCAAAGTTTTTCCGTAGCTGTCACATCCATAAAAACTTCATCCAAACTAAACACTTCCAACTTGTCTGTATATCTTGAAGCGATTTTGATAAACCGTTTGGTTATATCAAAATACTTATCAAAATTAGCTGGAACAAAAGTTATGTCTCCAATCTTTCCTCGGGCAGTGACCACATCAGATCCGGTTCCAACCCCCAACCGTTTGGCCTCTGGGGAGGCGGCAATAACACAGCCTCTTCCGGCAGATTTGATAATTCCGACGGGTCGGTTGCGAATATTAGGATTACACTGCTGCTCAACTCGCGCAAAAAACGAATTAAAATCGGCATGAATAATAACCCGATCACTGTAGGCAGGATTTTCATTTAAGCCCCCTCCTGTAAAAATACCTGTTTTAGTTTCCATAAAACACTTTCTTGATCATAAATAAGTTCGTATGAAGCTCCATTTGTTTCAACCTCAAAAGCCATCAGCCGCTTCCGTCCTTCTTTTAAAGCAAAAACAAAGTTAACTTTTTTGACCTTTTTAAATTCTTTTTCGTTTAACCTTTTAAAAAACATTGGTTTAACACCGCTACTATCAAAACCCGCAATTACTGTTAATCTTTCTCCCTCATTTTGCATAATATTTATAATTTTTCTCTGTTTTTTAAACTCCGATTTCATTGTGAACGCCTTTGTTTTGTTCTATATCCCGTCAATTTTCTTTTATGGATCTCTTTTTGCGAACGGGCACGGATTTTGTTTCTTAAACAAAAGAGTAAGCAAAAAATGAAAGTAAAAAATCTCGCAGGGATTTTAAGCGTTCCATAAAAGGAAATTGAAAAAACTTGTTTCTTCATTAGAAGAAAACTAAAAATTTTGTCCCTTTTGCAAAAACCTTAACTTTTTCTAATTTTTAAATAAAACCATAAAATTATTATACCGAATAAAACCCGAAAGTAAATAGTTTATTTAATTACAAACCAATCACAATCTGCTACTCTATTTACTAATGAAATTATTTAACATTTTTGCCAAAACCAAAAAATTTAGCGACATCATTCCCGACTACAAAGAATATGTTAGATTACAAAAAGAAGACTACTGCTC
>CAYROP010000024.1:0-14200 GCA_964426075.1 uncultured Gammaproteobacteria bacterium
TCACCGGCACTCCAAAAACCTCCAATTCTTTCAAAGCTTTTGAGCTTAACCACACCCTAAGAATCACAAGAGAGCAAAACCCAAGCGAACAAGCTACGATCAACACTTCAGATATTCATTTCTTTCATTACCTAACTGCAGCCATAGCAGTAGCTGTGTTTGTTATTATTTTGCTCTTAGATAGACGCGGTAGAAATAAAAAAACTCCCAAAAAACCTCAAAAAATAATTACCCTAATTTTAGGTTTTAGCCTACTTTCTCCATTGATCTACGCTACTGTTCACTTTAGCGCCGACCATTTAATAATCGGCAGTCACGAAAATCATCCATGTTGTTTTACAGCTTCTCCAGAAACTACAGATTCCAACACAATAACAATCAGTCAAAATATTTATCCAACTTTTAACAACCTACTTCCTGAACCAATATCAATAGATTTTTATCTCAATTTCACTTCTCGAGCACCTCCAACAAGTTAAATTCCATTCAACAAAAAATCTTTAGTTTATTAACTAAAGTGCTAATTATTAAGCCTTTATAAGGCAAAAATTGGCCAAACTATAAGTAAATAAAAATTATGAAAAAAACTATTACTACCACGGCTTTGGTATTAACCATGGTTGCAATTACAAGCGTCCTCTCTCCATATTCATTGGCTCATGTCACAGTCAAACCTGCTCAAGTCGGTGTAGCTTCATACCAAACCTACATAGCTGGTGTACCAAACGAAAAAGATGTTCCAACCACCAGCTTAAGAATTGTAGTTCCAGAAGGAATGACTTCCGTTATGCCTAACGTCAAACCAGGATGGACTATTTCGACCAAAACTGTAAAGGATGGAGACACAGAAAAAGTCAGCGAAATATCCTGGTCAGGCGGATCAATTCCTGTTGGACAACGAGATGAGTTTTCTTTTAGTGCTAAATCGCCAGCCGAAGAAACCTCCGTTCAATGGAAAGCCTATCAAACATACTCCAATGGAGTTGTGGTTGCATGGGACCAAAGTCCTGAAGAGTTAAAGAAAGCCGAAGAAGCAAAATCAAGCGCCAATAACGAACACAAAGAGGAAGAACACGCTGTTGGTCCATACTCAGAAACCAAAGTTGTCAACGACTTAGCTGGAAACACCAGCACAGTTGCACAACCACAGACATCAAGTTCTGACAGCATCAGTCAATTAATGGCAGGAATCGCAATGATCGCATCCTTTGCTGCTCTAGCTATTGGGCTTAAAAAGAAGTAATTCTTTTTAAAAATATCAAAAACTCCCCTTTTAACTAAGGGGAGTTTTTTAGTTAATTACCGGATTTTTGTATTTATTAAAACAAAATTCTTTCAATTTCCCTCCAATAATATAATCACATGCCCCAACACCTGCCTGAAATTTCGTTTCTTCAAGATCTCTCTCTACAACGCCAGCTATGCACATCTCAGCATTAACTCCACCCAAACCTTCACAAACTTTTACTATAGCCACTCCATCTTTATTTTTTGCATCATACAATGTATATCCCAACATCTTAAAACACTCTTTTTTAAAATCTTCTGGGGATTTTGAACAGTTATAAATCGGCTCATTCTCTGAAATAGATGTATCAATTCCAATACTTTCCAAAAACGGATTTTCAACACCTCTAATATTTGCCGCAAATATCCAACAAGACTGACTATAAACTTTCTTAAAACCATTACACCAACTCGGCACATCGTAAGGTAACGGCATTAATTGATCCTCCGATCTAGAAAATAACTCCATAAAAACACCAGCCCCACATTCTTTTTGACCATTATCACTTACAATCTCACAATCATCCAAACTCTTATCCAAATCCCAATTTTTAATTGCAATTGCATGGCCCAATCCATGAAAACAATTATTAGCCAACAAATCTCCTTTTTTAAACAAACCATCACAGGCGGTATTCATAGTCTCAGCTATATCCTGTTGAACCTTGTATTTCCCTTCCATGATTCCGTGATAGCACCCAGCCCCACATAACGGCTGACAAGCAGAAACAACTTCCCCAAAATCTTGTTTATATTCAGACATCGCCCTACCAACACCATGCATCATCACATGACAATTTATTTCCCTATCAAAACTAACATGTCTTGTTTTATCTATCTTACTTCCAGCTAAAACCAGTTCCACCGCAGAATTTTGCTTAACGGTTTTCTCTAAAGTTACTCTCATACACTCCAAGTATTTTGATCTAGGCCTAAGTTCAAAACACTTCATATGTGATTGTGATAATCCATCATATGCCGAAACTTTTTGTTGAACAAAAAAAATATTCGAAACCAAAACACCAAAAACAAAAATAGATAAAAATCCGAATATAAAAAATAGTCGCATATTGCTCCTAAAACTAAATATTTCCTTCAAACTTTTGTCTCCTATCATTCACATTGACCATACATACTTCATATTCATTTTTAGTGTCTAATACTCCACAAATCTTTTCTCCATCACGACCAGTTGGATCAGATTCAAACATACCTCCAACAGATCCACGAACGCAAACATCAACAAAACCTACCGCCCTATGACAAACTTTTGATATTTCACTCCAATAATCAACTTTTTTTTGAGAATGGTTTTTAGCGATGTTATACAAATTTAGCCCCATAAGTTCATAACACTGTGATCTAAGTCCAGCTTCTGGAGCAATCGAACAATAATATATTGCCTCATCTTCGTAGCTATCAACCACCACACCCTTAGCTTCTAATACTTTATTCTCTCTAATAGCAGTATGAAATGTTCCTGCTAGATTCCAACAAACATCTTGGTATTTTTTACTTAGACTACTACACCAGGCTTCTTTATCTATTGGAATAGCCAAAGGATTGTGCAGGCCTGTAACATGATACAGCTCCATAAACACCCCTCTAGCACAATTTGATTGACCAGATTCGTCAACCAAATCACAAACTTTCAATGCTTCCGACTCATTAAACCTGTAATTAGCAATAGAATGCCCTAACCCATGAAAACAAGCACTACCATGTGAACTATTTTTTTCAAACGACCCGCTACAAAAACCTTTAACCACTGACTCAAAATTAGATGCCGTACGATCAAGCATGCTTTCCATAATTCCGTGATGGCAACCAACACCACAAATCGGATCACAGTCAATTATTTCTTTTTTAACATTCTTTGAATATTTACCCGCACTCCTTCCAATTGCATGCATAAGCTCGTGACAAGTTCTTATTCCACCAGCCTCTTCGCCAAACATTATTAACCCGTCATTTACTGATAATGATTTTTTAACATCTGTAATTACAGACTTAACACCATATTTTTTAACAACTGGACTCAAAGATTCAGTCATACAAGTCAAATACTTATATCTTTCGCCAGTTTTTAAACATTTATTTTGAGATTTTGACAAAACAGTCATTGTATCAAGTTGTTCAACTTGTGCCCCTCCTAACACAACTCCAAACTGTCCAACTATCATTCCTAAACCAAAAAAAATCAAAGATAAAATAAAAAACTTATTTCTCACATTTTTAATTTATCAAAAACTCGCTTTTACACTCATTTTTAACTCGTAAATCGCTGTTTACTTCACATAACTCCATATGTAAATTTTCACTTGGATGGTTTCTCTTTGCACTGTGTGCTGCGCCTTTTAAACACCAACCTACCAAATCATTTTCAAATCGCATACATATCTCATTAATTTTTCCATGATCCTCTTTTGCAATATTATAAATATTATCCCCAAATGTATAAACACAACCAGATCTTAAATCAACTGTTGGTGCACTACTACAATTATAAATAGCTTCATTTTCAGGTGAAGTCGTGTCAACGCCAATTGACTTTAAATAACTATTACCTACTCGAAAATATCCAGCCGAAAGCCAACAGACCTCTGCATAAACATCTTTAAAAGTCTTACACCACTCTGGAACATTCTCCGGTATTTTTCCAAGATCTAAGCCGTCGCCAGAATACAACTCCATAAATGCTCCAGAACCACAACCCAGTTTTCCTTCTTCGCTTGCATAATCACAGTATTTAAATGCACTATCAATATCTCCCAACTGTACTGCCACAGCATGTCCAAGTCCGTGATAACAATGTGCTTCTGATTTTTTTATATCTCTCGTAAACAAACATGCCTCTGATACAAACTCCTTCATGTCAGGACTTGATGAATATTTTCCCTCCAAAACCCCATGGAAACACCCCCCACCACAAAGCGGCAAACATTCAGTTATTGCTTCATCAAGTGATTTCATATATAACCCAGCCGTTTTACCCAAAGAATGCATTAAATCGTGACAGTTAATACTCCCGACTAAATCAATTTTTTTAGCACTATTAACAATTTGTGCCGCGTTTACCAACTCACCCACACCCCTTAGTTCCACGAAATTCCTACTTTTTGCAACCATACAGTTGATATAGTCACGCCTTTGTTTTGTTGTTTCACACTGTTCGTGATTCTTTATCAAAAACCCTTCTGTATCTCCCCAATCTTCGATCTGATCTTTTTGATATTTAGATAAAAGTATTCCAACCACAAACAAAAAAACCGCAATTAAGACCAAAACTTTCTTCATCTGTCTATTTTAGCAATACTAAAAATTCCATCAAAAAACACTCGCAACAAAGGCAAAACTTCAAAAATTAACAAAAACTCTCAGTCTTTATGCAGATTTTTTAAAAACAGCCAAAAACGCCCATACTGCAACTAATGCGTGCAGAATATTGTCGGCCGGATTTTCAAGATTAGCTACACCAATATTTGGATTGGATTTACCCATACTAACTAATCCCCAAACCACCGCTACTGCCGCAACCACTCCAACAACCAAGACCAATAGTCTAAGTAGTTTTGCACTCTTAATCGTAAAATATGCTCCAAGAGCTACAGCTCCCAAAACCAAGTGAGCAATATTCTCACCCTCAGTTAAGAAAAACTTCTCGCCAAGCATACTTGATTCTACTGATGGGCCTAAAACAAACATCCCAGCTATACCCAACAATACAAGTACAACTCCTCCGAGCATCAAAAATTGTTTAGGATTCAACATACTCACCTCCCCTCATATAATTCTTATCTAACTATAATTCCAATTCACTCCTCATACAAGCGCAACCAACAATAATTAATTCAAATACCTATAAAATTAATAACAAACGATCAGAACAAATGAATATTTTTGCATCAATATGGCTCCAAAGTTCCATAATCTTTGACCCAATCCAAAAACTCTTTAATTATTCATTTTGGACCATTTTTGAAGATAAATTTAGTAAATACGCCGTAAACAAAACAGTACTAGACCTCGCTTGTGGTACTGGCGAACTTTCTAAACATATCAACCCACAAAAATATCTTGGACTAGACCTCAACTCAAACTACATCCAATATGCTAACAGAAACATAACCAACCATAAATACAAATTTGTCAGACAAGACATATCAACTCAACCACTTCCACAGAAATTTAATACCGCCTATCTAATCAGTGCCACTCATCATTTATCTGATTCAGATCTCAAAAAACTATTAAAAAACATCAAAAAATCAGACATCAAAACATTAATAATTATTGACGGCTATCCTAAAAAATATCTTAGCGTACCCCTCAAATTCCTAGACAGTTACTTAGCCGGAGGAAAATATTTCCGAACGCTTAACCAAATAAAAAAACTAACTCAGAATGATTTTCCCATAATCGACTCTGGTATATTTACATCCCGACTTTCTGCCTATCAATACCCATACTTAATTCTTCATCCACAAAATATATAGTTTTTTGTTTTTGTGTTTTAGTTCAAACAAATAGATAATAGCCACACAAAAATCTATGATCAAAGCAGAAAACCTAACTCTCGGACACCAATTTGGCGATCTTTATGAAAATGTTAACTTTGTCGTTGGCAATAATATTAAAGCTGGCTTAGTTGGACCAAATGGTAGTGGTAAGTCAACACTTTTTAAGGCAATTATTGGGGAAATCGAACCAACTGAAGGCAAAATCATAATCACAGGCACAATTGGATATGTGCCTCAGGAAGTCAAAACCGATATTCAACTTGAATCAAGTCTAACTATTAGAAACTACCTGGACCCAATTAATATCCACCCAGATCACGAACTTTCAAAAGTCCTCTTCGGACTTGAACTAGAAAACCTAAAACTAAACCAACCCCCACACAAGTTGTCTGGAGGGCAAAAAACAAAACTTGCCTTAGCCAAGGCTTTGCTTGCCAAACCCGACACGTTACTACTAGACGAACCAACAAACTTTTTAGATCAAAAAGGCAAAAATTGGGTAATGAATTTTCTAGCTAGCTATCCCAAAACTTTACTTATGATTTCTCACGATTTGGAATTATTAGACAAATACATCGACAAAATAATCTTTATTAACTCGCAATTCAAAACAATTGAAGAATACAAAGGCAACTATTCAAAATATCTTTTAACGAAAAAACAAAACGAAGAACTATTAAAAAGAAAAGTAGAAATTGAACAAAAACACATCAATAAACTCAAAAAAAGCCTTACACTTTATGATCAATACTCGCGCAAAAAAAGCATTCTTGCTAAACGAATTGAAAGACTTGAAAATACTTTACCCGAGTTACCAAAAGAAGTACAAAAAATAAAAATCAATCTTCCTACTCCATCAAATGTTGGAGAAATCCCAATTAGTATCAAAAATATTTTCAAGTCTTACAACGAGAAAAATATTCTTTCCGATTTTTCTCTTTCAATAATAAGAGGTGAAAGAATTGCTCTCATTGGTCCAAACGGTGCCGGCAAAAGTACGATCATCAAAATCCTCACAGAAATCATTAAACCCGACTCAGGAATAGTTACAAAAGACGACAATCTCAAAATCGGATACTATTCTCAAGAATTCGAAACTTTTGATTTCTCCAAAACTTTAGCTCAAATTGCAATAGAAACAAGCGGACAATCAGAACTGTTTGTCCGTCCATTCCTAGCCAAATTTATGTTCACAGGCAACAAAATTCATCAAAAAATATCCACTCTATCTGGGGGAGAAAAAACCAGATTATCAATTGCTTTAATTATGCTTAGTAATAACAATCTGCTCATTCTCGATGAACCAACAACATATCTGGATGTCGTTTCCCAAAAAATCATTCTCGAAGCCATTAAAGCTTATAAGGGCTCAATGCTTATAGTCAGTCACACAGAAGAGTTTATTACCGAATTAGAACCAGACAGAGCCGTAATTATGCCAGATAATATTGTTCGCCACTGGTCACCGGAACTTGTTGAGCAAATATCAGAAATTTAAATAAAAATTGTTGCTTATTTAAAGGTATAATCGTAAACCAGAAACAAAGAATGAAATTTTCTTACATTGGTTTAGCACTTACCTGCACAAGTATAGGCCTTTTCGTAGGCAGTCAATTTTTACCTAAAACCGATCAAACTAAGACTTTTCAGGCTCCACCTAAAGTAATTGATTCAGAATTGATTAATCCAATTCACGGTTTTGATCTCGAAATAGAAAAACCAGATCCAAAAATCGGACTACTTGAACAAGACTTAAAAATACTACTCTCTGAAGAAAATGAACACACTGAACACAATCCAGTGGGAATTTTCTTTAGGGAACTAAACTACGGAGGCACATCATTTGGTATTCATTCAGATATCACATTTTCGCCCGCTAGTTTATTCAAAATTCCTCTGATGATGGCATATTTCAAACAAGCAGAAAAGGATCCAAATTTTCTCAAAACAAAAATTGCTTACACCGAATCGATGGGGCTCAACCAACACGAATTTTATACCGCAAGGGAGTATATACAGCCTGGTAACGAGTACACAATCGAACAACTAATTGAATATATGATCATTCATTCTGACAATGAAGCAACCAGCCTTCTCAAAGAAAATCTTGATTCGGCAATATCCAACCAAACATACGTTAATCTTGGAATCGCTATACCAGAAAACAATCCAGAAGCAGAATTTATAACCGTTCGCGCCTATTCATCTTTTTTCCGCATCCTTTATAACTCAACCTATCTTAATGAAGAATACAGCTCCAAAGCCTTAAATATTCTCACCAAATCTGACTTCAGATTAGCTCTCAGAAAACCGATCCCCAACGACATCAAAGTTGCTCATAAGTTTGGCGAAAGAACAAGTTCAAAATCTAACCTTAAACAGCTTCATGATTGTGGCATTATTTATTTCCCTAACCACCCATACTCACTCTGTGTTATGACAAAAGGTAATGACTTTAGTCAGCAGGCAGAACAAATAAGTAAGATTTCCGAAATCGTTTATGAAAGAATCAAAACCATTTACGCTTCAAACGACCCTCAATCATCTGACAATCCACAGCAAAACCTAGCTTTTGAATAAAACCTTGTGATTTTTACTCCAATTCAAATATTCATCATATTTCTCAAACTCGCCATTCCAGCATCAATGTTGGTTTTTCCACTCTTTGGATTATGGGGTAATTATTTACTCGATATTATTGATGGAGACCTTCTGCAAGGCATAGGATTATCAGACAATTTATATCAAACTATCGACAAAACCGCTGACCTGGTTTCTTACATATTTATGTTGATCTTGGCATGGCGATGGCATATCAAAAAAACCATTCTTATTTTATTTATCTATAGATTAATTGGGCAAATACTTTTTTTCATAACCAGAAATGAAATCTTCTTCTTTTATTTTCAGAACCTCCTTGAACCCCTACTCCTTATTTACGTCTTAATAATTTTCAAGCAAAAATCAGAGAAAAAAGCACACCAAACATATCTCAAACACTGGAAAATAATCTGGGCCATCGTAATTGCATACAAGCTATGGAATGAATGGTATCTGCATTTTGCTAATATCGATCTATCTACTATTCTTTTTGGTATTAACGGCGGAAACTAAAAAAACACGCACAATCAAGTGACTAATAATTCGTTCTCTCTAAAAAAACCTAACTACCCCTATTTACAAACTGTGCAGTATTTCTTGTGTGTAACCAACAAGTACACAGCAGAAGCACCAACAAAAATATAAACAACCTTCTCAGCGCCTGCTATTGACCCCACAACTGTAGTAACAAGGTTGAATTTCAACAACCCCACCAAGCCCCAGTTAACTGCACCTACTATCGTAAGCGCAAAGGCAACCATGTGTAGTATTTTCATCTATTCATTCACCCCCCAATCGTTAAATATCGCTTAACAACTCAATACTACATTGAAAATTAACAAAATAAAAGCAAATTACTTTCTTTTCTGATCAACTTTATCTCCATTCCAAACCACAACCTCACCGCCTTCTATCTCTACAGTTTGATCTCTCCACACAGGCTTTCCAAATGCATCGACAAAATCTCCAACAAGTTTAACCTGACCATCCAGTTCGCCTGAAACAGACAAGGAATAAATCGTCTTCATAGCTGGATTAGTAGGCATAATGTCATGCGTCAACGTAAACTTAGCTCCACACTCCTCACCTTCCCAAATTTCCTCGTCAGAAGGAAACAAATTAGTAATTTTTTTAGCCTTAAGTCTTCCGGACTTATCCCAAATCTCTTCCTTTTCTACCATATACTAATTGCCTTGACCAAAAATCCCATCAACCATAGCTATTTTTTGGCTTTCTTTTAATATTTTTTCTAGTCCCATCCAATCAATATCTTCAATTTTTTTATATCTAATACAACTTTTACCAACGCTAGTTTTGCCTAAAATATCTTTATATTTTTCCGCCAAATATTCACCGTTTTTTGTCACACAACTATAAACAGATATATAGTTTTTCTGATTAGCCAAACCTATCACAAACCAAGTTCCTTCTTTACCAGACTTAGTTTTATATTTACTCTGACCATAACCAATCATTCCATATTCAATATATGGTTTAAGTTTCGGCACATTTTTAACTATAAACTTATGAATTTTCTCAACATCCGATTTTCTTGGCTCATCAATTTTTGACAAATATTCCTCTGGTGTCAAAACCGAACTCGGCTTAAACATATTCATACAGCGTAATTATACAAAACAAGGATTTTTAACTCTAAATAATCTGTAAACCAATCATTCCCCGTACACAACCTTCAATCTATCGTCCGCCTTAATCACCATATCCAAGGCGTCAGGGTTTTCTAGGTCATTAATAAAAAACTTTAATTTTCTAGTCTCATTACTACAAAGTTCTTCCTTGGTACCAGTAATCAAACAATCTTTTGTCAAATTCATCGGTAATGTCTTAAAAAAATCACCCCAAGTTACCCCCTCTTTTTTTACATGAACAACATGACTTGATTCAGGACTCTCTATATATACATCTTTGGATAATTTCAAATACATTCCCCGACTAAAACTTCTCTTTACACCATAAGTTTCGATTTCAAAATTAGCTGTAAAATTAACACCCCCCTCTTCTTTGTTTAACTCAGCTGACATTGTTGAACTATCCTCATTTCTCTTTTGGTTTGGTGGCTGTTGTACAGGATCACAAGCCCCAATTACACTTACCATTGCAACCAAAACGAATAACAAAAAAACTCTACCCATACCAACAATTATACAAAGCCTTAATATTAAAAATGTGTTTATCATTTTAATACCTCTAGTAATTCTAGTCTTGATCCTGACAATTCTGAATACTCTTGGCTTCTTAACGGGAGCCCCCTACGCACCAACATCACATAAAACAATCCAAAATTTATTCAAAACCATTCCTTTGTCGAAAAAAGGTGTTGTTTATGACATAGGTTCAGGTGATGGCCGAATACTAGTTGAATCAGCCAAACAAGGAATCAAATCAGTCGGTTACGAAATCAATCCATTTTTAGTGCTTTTTTCCAAATGGCGCGTCAGAAATATCGACCCAAAATTTAAGCCAAAAATATATCTGAACAACTTTTGGAATCAAGACTTAAGCAAAGCTACAGTAGTTTTTATCTTTATTTTGCCTCAATATATGTCCCGTCTAGAAAAAAAGTTAACCAAAGAGCTAAGACCCAAAACACTAGTCATAGTTCATCACGGAACACTTCAAAACAAAAAACCAATTAAAAAAATAGAAGGAATAACTATTTACGAATTTTAGTTAAATTAGTCCTGAAAAAAGTAGAACCAAAACCAATATGGTAAAAACTGCAAAAACCCCAACCGTTTTAATAAATAGATCAACTGCTTGTTTTTTCTTACCATCAATAAATAACTGTAAAGGCTGATAAAAAAACACAGTCGCCATTACTGCAACAGAAAGTGTTAGTAACGACAAAAATACAACCGGAGCAAAAGCAGTATCTGGTTTATTTCCTTGAGTTATAGACAAAAGATTAATTACAGACACAACTAGTCCAATATAAATAGCAGCCCCAAGCGCATTAAGAATAGGGTTTTTCGTCATAGCCTAATTATATCAAGTACTTCTCAATTAAATATTTGCCACACAGTTAACGGTTGTCTATATTAATAAAATATCTTTTTGAATTATATAACCTATGCAAAATACTATAAAAAAATGGCGACTGCTGCAATGTCGTTTCTGGTACATACACAGGCAAATCTGGCCAAGTAAAAGACATAAACACCAGCAAAACCGGAGCTGTAACCATTACCGTAGTTCAAAAAAACGGAGAACGCTTCAAAACCCTTGCCAAAAACGTAGTCGTCGTTAATTAAAATTATTGCTCCCCTTGGTAAACGCATTTAAGAACCGAGAAATTGAGTTTGGATTTAGCTTACAGAATATCAAAACGGTATTTGATACATTCAATATTCCACAGTTTGCCTGAACTTAAAATGGAAGTTTAGTGAACCAACGGGGTTTTTCAGCCAAGCCATCTACAAAATATGATATTACTTCTTTAGCAATTAAGGCGGGGTTGTCGAGATTTTTTGCCGAGATTATGTTCCATATAGAAGCATCATCTTTACCCGTACTATGTAAATCCTTTGATTTTGGGTGAATTAAGCGGTCTCTTAGTTTCTTTAACTTTTTATACTTATCCCAAGTCCTTTTTCCTTTAGGTGTTTTTAATGAAAGAACATTAGGTAATAGGTCTGACAATTTCTCGTCCAAGCTGACCCATCGCTCTGCCTGCTCTTTAGTGTAGGTCTCTTTGCATCTATCGTCCTCTCTGATTTTTTCATAAACATATTTATCGGGAATGGTTTGATTAGCAAAAACCTCTAATGCCGTATAGGCAAAGATAATTGAAGCCAGACGCTTTTCAAGTAAGTCATAGAAATCTGTAATGTCACCTACGTGAGTTACTTCTTCACCCTCTTTTTTCTTTGCTTCTACCTTTTCTAAACCTTCTTGGCTTTCCTTAAATAGTTGAAAACTTAATTTTAAGTACATCGCAGAGGCGTTAGGTATTGGAAAACTAATTAGTTGCTTGTTTGTGTACTTCGTGATTGCAGAAAACTCGACGATTGCACCTTTCTTGTGAAGAATACCCGTATAAGGGCTTGTCCAATCCTTCGCAAGGGTTGTGAGGGCTTGATACCTAAAATCTGCAGTATCTAAGTAGCTTTTACTCATAGTTATCCTGCAAGAAGTCTACCATAAATGATAAAATGTGATAAACAAACATAAATTTGAAGATGTAATGAATTATGACGTACGAAGAAAAATTAGACATAGTTGTTGAGGCAATTCGAGAAGCGAAAAAGTTTACTCGTAAAGATTGCCTTACAAAGTTATATTGGGGCAACGGTAACGGTCTGTCCCGTGTCGGTCTTGACGCTACCTATGACATTCTTCTACAGCTACAAGACGACGAAAAAGTCATTAAAGTAGCTAAAAACATTTCATCAAAAGGTAGCTTCGACCAAACAGTAGATATTCAAAACGGAACTAAAAATTACTTTACGGTTGATGTGCTAGATGACACTTTTGAAAACTGGTACATAAGTTACAAACTCAAACAAAAAGGCAAAGTCGAAAACCTGTCAGATGCCAACTTCAAGGAAATATATTTCGTCTTGGAACAAATCGAAGACCAGCTACAACTAAACCAATCCGACAAGTTTAATTTTAGCTTCGTCCATTCAGTTCACGAAATTCAGGGCTATGACAGCGAAGATGTAGACGACCTCACAAATGGTTATATTAAGGTGCTTGAATACCTTAAAAAGATTGGCGTTGTTAAAGATTACTCTCATGGGGTTATGTCGCTTGATGCAAATATAAGCCTAGACGTTGCGCGTTTTCTTGAAATCTTGGAAACTGCAAAAAAGGTTAAACAAAATCGAGACCAAGAAGAACCAGCCAAACCAACAACACCAGCAATCGATAAAGCTCAGGCAATCTATGACCCAAAAAAAGGGCTACTTAGTGTAGGAGATAAAACGGTCAAATTAAATAAGGATAGTTTTAGAGCAAAACTTATAGAGCTACTTCTAAAAGATGAGGAAAGTAGAAAATATGAATGGTCTTGGGATGAGGTAATCGAAGCCATAGAAGACACTAAGGACGCTGAGCTTACAAAGGAAAGCAAGAATAAATTCTACCCTGCTTGCGATGGACTAACCAAGCACATAGCCTCAAAAATAGGAATTAACGACCTTTTGATATTCAACAAGTCTACAGTCCAACTAAACCCCAAATACCTTTAACCAGCATTAGCTAAAAGTTAGCTAACTGCAAGATAATTTCAGCTCACACCCTCTTTTATAAACTTTGCTTAATGGAAATAAGCAAGGTCATCAAAACTGACAAATCGGACACGAAACCTTTAATAAAAGGTTGTGTTTTGCCAGCCGATGAACTAAAACGGCTGACGGACTTTTTCTCATTGCTTATCCAAATAGACCGAAGGACAAGAAAGGAGGTGAAGCGTTATGAAAATCAAAGCATTCGACAAGATGGTCAGTCGAGATGAAGCATATCAAATAATCATAAATGACAAGATTGCGGATATTGTCCACGCAAGTAATTCCGATACTTTGGAAGATTTACTTATGTTCGGTTGGGTTTCTCTGGAAAAGTGGACAGATAAAGAATTGGAAGACTACATAAGTGAGTTACTTATTGAGAATCAACCAAACGGAAAAATATGAAAGCAACTATAAGCGAAGTACAGGTAACACCAGTCAAGGCAAACGAAGGTTTAGTAGGTTTTGCCAGCTTCGTTTATAACGACAGCTTTTATATGGGGTCAATCGGTATCTATACCAGACCGCAAGGTGGGTATC
>CAYROP010000025.1:0-13958 GCA_964426075.1 uncultured Gammaproteobacteria bacterium
CAAAGTTATGCCGTTTAAGATGGTTTCGGCATATTCTATCTCAATATTTGGTAATAACTTTACGACTGTAGGAACTATTCGAAAAGATTTGGCTCGTGAAATTGTGGTTGTTGGTACGGCTGGAGAAAGAAAAGTTGTCGAGGTTTTTTTGGGTGAGAATAATAGAGTTTTGGGTGCGACTCTTATTAATCGAGGTGAGTGGAGGGGTATTTTGACGAAAATGATTGAGAGTGGAGAGGTTTTTGATAGGGAGAAGCTAGTATAAGGATTTTTAATTCTTTTTTAAAACAAATTTTTTATATTTCCTTCTTCACTTTTTGCTGAGTGGCGTAAGAATAAAACTTGGCCACTCAGCAAGGTGAATTTTCTGACCTAGAAAACGAATGGTTGATTATTTATTTTTTTAAAGAATATCCGAAAATTCAAACCCGTTCAGAAGAAAATATGGACTAGGGAAATGAGAACAAGAAAATGCCCTCCTTATTTAGGGGAGGGCGATGTGGAACGAGTGTTTTTTTTGTTACTCGTCGGTTTCTGCTTCGTCGCGGAGTTTGACGATGCCAAAGAGTGAGATGAGGCAGAGGATGCCGTTGATGATTGCTCCGCCAATGAAGACGTAGCTGAACAGCGTCCAGAGCTCTTGTGTGGTCGATTCCACGGCGGCGTCTTGGGCGACGTCGATGAGTAGAAACGCGAGAACGGTCAGGGCCGTGTTAACAGCCAAAATTACGGGGACGATGTATTTCAAAGGTCTAACTCTCCTGCGGGGATAGGTGAGTGTTGCAGATAAAAAGTATTTCTACAACCCCCCTATTATACCATATTTAGGCCTATAGTTCAAAGTTTTAGTGGTTTTTGTCTAAAATCCAAAATTGTTTAGAATAGAGTAATGATTTATGTTGCAAGTGATCACGCTGGTTGGCATTTAAAAAATAAAATTGTTGAATGGCTGGAAGCATCAGAGTATACAGTTGAAGATCTGGGTCCAAAAGAATTAATTAAAGGTGATGATTATCCGGATTACGCTCGCTTAGTGAGTGAGAAGGTCAAATTAAATGGCGGCACAAAGGGAATACTTATCTGTGATACAGGGATTGGAATGTCGATTGCAGCAAATCGTTTTGAGGGAATTAGGGCGGCACTTGTTGTGAATGAGTTTATGGCCAAAAGAGCAAGAGAGCATAATAACGCCAATATTTTGGTTTTGGGAACTGAGCTGAATACTTTTGAAGAAATTGAAAGAATATTAAATATTTTTTTGACAACGGATTTTAGTGATGAGGAAAGGCACATTAGAAGATTAAAAAAGATAGAAGGCTAATTATGTTAAAAGTCGTGCCTGGGATTTTTGTCAATGATGAAGTGCATTTAAACGGACTTATTAAAGTGGCGAGAAGTTTTAGCGATGAGATACATATTGATATTGCTGATGGTGAGTTCGTGTCAACTAAGAGTGTGGGAATTGAAGCTGTCCAAAAGGTTGTTCCTGATGGTTATCAATATAATCTGCATTTGATGACTTTTTTGACTAAGGAGGGGTTAATTACTTGGTCTGGCACTTCTGCAAAGAGGATATTTATTTACTCGAATGCTTTAAGGGAATTGGAGTTTGAAGAAGCATTTCGGATCATTGAAAGTTCAGGTAAATATTCGGGGTTAGTAATTGAACCAAACCAGTCAGTTTTAGAGCTGGCTGAACATATAAAACTTGTGGATGAAGTTATGATTATGGGAGTAAGTAGTGGCAAGTCTGGACAACCTTTTATTGGTGGAGTATTGCCAAAGTTAGGTCAGGTTAGATCAATTAGGCGTGATGTGAGGATAGGTGTTGATGGAGGAATCAATTTAGAAACTATAAAAAGATTAAAAGGATTTGATTTTGCTGTGTCATCTAGTGCAATATTTGGTGGAGAGCCTGAAAAAGGTTTTAACGATTTAACAGAGTTAGCAAAATATATATAAAAAGGGGGAAAATTTTGAAAATTGGTTTTTTTGGAGCCGATCGAGGAGTGACTGGAAGTAATCATTTGATTGAGTTTGGGGATACGAAGGTGCTGTTGGATTGTGGAATGTACCAGTGTGGGAAGTTTTGTGAGATTGAGAACCATAAACCTTTTGTTTACGATCCGGCTAGTATTGATGCTGTATTTGTATCTCACCCTCACGCTGATCACTGTGGTAAGTTGCCAAAACTCTTCAAAGATGGGTTTCGCGGCAAGGTTTACTGTACTGCGCCAGCTAGGAAATTGGCTCAGGTTGTATTGGAAGATAGTGCGAAATTGATTGGTAGAGAGGCTAAAAAAGATAAGGTTGAGCCATTGTTTACGATTGATCATGTTGATGGAGTGATGCAGCATTTTGTGGATTTGGATTACCACACTGAAGTAGAAATTGGCGGTGGGAGATTTAAATTACTTGACGCGGGACATATTTTGGGTTCGGCTATGGTTGCCTGTGAGATTGAAGGTAGAACTTTGGTTTTTAGTGGAGATTTAGGTAATTCGCCGGCGCCACTTTTACAGCCGACTGAGACAGTACAAAAAGCAGATTTTGTGATTATGGAATCGACATATGGTAACAGGTTGCATGAATCGGTTACCGAAAGAGAGAGAAAGTTATTGGAGGTTATTTTGGAAGTTGTACAGAATCGTGGAGTGTTATTGATACCAAGTTTTGCAATAGAAAGAACGCAAGAATTATTGCACGATATTGACCATATTCTTGAAGCAAATAATTTGGGGAAGATCAAGGTTTTTCTTGATTCGCCAATGGCTATTAAGGCGACAGAAATATATGAGGAGTCGTTTAGTTATTTGTCTGACAAAATAAAAGATCACGAGACAGCAAATACCTTGTTTAATTTTCCACAATTGGAGTTTACTGAGTCCAAAGAGGATTCAATCGATATCGATAATGAGAGTAATCCGAAAATAATTATTGCTGGAAGCGGAATGATGAATGGAGGAAGAATACTTTCTCATGCGGTAAAAGTATTACCTGATCCGAAAAATGTTTTGTTAATTGTGGGTTATCAATCTGAAGGGACATTGGGTCGAAGATTATTAGAAGGTGAAAGAAAGGTGAGGATCGAAGGGAGAGATGTGTCGGTACAAGCTCGGGTAAAAGCGATTGGGAGCTATTCGGCGCATGCCGATCAAAATCAGATATTGATGTGGTTTAAGGCAATGGGGCGAATGCCTGAAAAAGTGTTTTTGGTTCATGGTGAGATAGATCAAGCGCAAGGACTGGCTGACAAATTAAAGGCTGAAGGAATATGTGAAGATGTGGTAATTCCATCGTTTGGTGAGATCTTTGAGGTTTAAAAAAATCAATTTGACACAAGTTAGCTTAAAAGACAAAGATTAGATATGGCCGTAAAAATCAAGCGAATTTCTTTCTTAGGTTATTCCACGACTTACCCTGGTGAGGAGTTATATCGTGATGCCTATGAAACCGCAAAGGCTGTTGCGGAAGCTGGATATACGGTTGTAAATGGAGGAGGAACTGGGGTAATGGAGGCGGCAAGTAAGGGAGGGAAAGCTGGCGGAGGTGAGGTCATTGGGGTGACTTTTTATCCAAAAGGCGCAACGCATTTTGAGGGTAGGGATACGCACAATCCAATGGATAGGGAGATTATTACCGAGAACTATTTGGAGAGAACTTTGAAGCTACTTGAGATCGGAGAGATCTATGTAATTTTTAATGGGGGAACAGGAACGATTTCAGAATTTGGGATGGCTTGGGGGATGAGTAGAATATATTTTGGACATCATAAGCCCATGGTTTTGTACGGAAATTTTTGGGAAAAAATAATTAAGACATTTGAAGAGAATATGCTACTTAGACCTGAAGAGTTGAGGGTTTATGAAATTGCAACGACACCAAAAGAAACGGTTCAAGCAATAAAAAAACTACAAAAAAGGATGAAGAGGATTCATGATCATGGTGATTTAGGAAGTGAAAAATCTTTTATTATTTAATGGTATTTACTGCATAATATAGATATGACTGTCCAAGAATTAGAGCTAACAGCAAATACTGTAAGGCAGGATGTAATTAGAATGCTTGTTGAGGCTGGCTCGGGCCATTCAGCTGGACCTTTGGGATCCGCTGATATTTTTACTTCGCTTTACTTTGCAGAGCTTGATATTGATCCAAAAGATCCAAGACAAGAGGATCGGGATAGGTTTGTTTTAAGTTGCGGACATTACTGTCCTGTTTGGTATGCAACGATGGCGAATCGTGGTTTTTTCCCAAAGGAGGAACTAATGACCTTGAGGAAGTTTGGTACACGCTTGCAGGGGCATCCACACAATATGGCTTTGCCTGGAGTAGAGAACTCGTCGGGGCCGTTGGGACAAGGGCTAAGTCAAGCAGTCGGTATGGCGATGGTTGCCAGAATGGATAAGAAAAAATGGCGAACATACTGTATGATGAGCGATGGAGAGCATAATGAAGGTCAGATTTGGGAGGCGATGATGTTTGCAGGAAAAGAACGGTTGGATAATTTGGTTTCAATAATTGATAGGAATAATATTCAGATTGATGGTGATACGGAAGATGTGATGCCACTTGAGCCTTTAGGGGATAAATACAAGGCTTTTGGGTGGCATGTAATAGATATTAACGGAAATGATATTGGTGCTCTTTTAGAGGCTTATAAGGAGGCGGATAGTGTTAGACAAATGCCGACGGTAATAATTGCGCATACGACTCCTGGAATGGGTGTTGAGTTTATGGAGGATGACTTTAAGTGGCATGGGATGCCTCCAAATAAAGACCAAGCCAAGGAAGCCCTACATGAACTGAGGACTTTAAGAGGAAGAATTAAGGCTGAACATGAGTAGTAATAAAGATTATTTAGCTAAGGATTTTTTAACAAAACCAGAGCTAAAACCAACTAGAGATGGGTTTGGTACGGGCTTAGTTAAACTTGGTCATTTGGATGAGAATGTGGTGGTGATTTGTGCTGATTTAACTGACTCAACTAGAAGTGCGGCATTTGCGAAGGAGTTCCCGGAAAGATTTATTGAAGTCGGAGTGGCTGAGCAAAATATGATGGGGATAGCGGCTGGAATGGCGTTGTCGGGTAAGGTGCCGTTTATTAGTTCGTATGCGGTGTTTAATCCTGGAAGAAATTGGGATCAGTTGAGAGTTTCAGTGGCGTATTCGAAGGCGAATGTCAAAATTGCAGGAGCACATGCAGGTATTAGTGTTGGTCCAGATGGGGCGACACATCAAGCTTTAGAAGATATGGCAATCGTTAGGGTTTTGCCAAATACGACAGTGGTTGCACCTTGTGATTGGATTGAGTGTGAGAAAGCAACGATTGCAGTTGGGAAAATGTATGGGCCGGCGTATGTAAGATTTGGAAGGGAAAATGTGGCGACGATTACGACTGATAGTACTCCTTTTGAGATTGGTAAGGCTGAAGTTTACAGAGAGGGAAAAGATGTAACAGTTGTAGCTTGTGGAGTAATGGTCAGTGAGGCATTAAAGGCTAGTGAAGAGCTATCAAAAGCTGGGGTGGAGTTGGAAGTTATCAACTGTCATACGATAAAACCTTTAGATGTAAAAACAATAATTGAATCTGCAAAGAAAACAGGTAAGGTAGTAACAGCCGAAGAGCATCAGATTAATGGCGCGCTTGGAAGTGCTGTTGCTGAAGCATTAAGTGAGAACTGTCCGGTACCATTGGCGCGGGTTGGCGTGTTAGATACTTTTGGTGAGTCAGGTAAACCAGATGAACTTATGGACGCTTATTCATTAAGAGCAAAAGACATAATTAAAAAAGTAAAAAGTTTAATTAAATAAATGTTTGATCTAATTGCTATTGGGGATACATCAAGAGATGTGTTTAATATTGTTCCTGATGAAACAGCTTATTGCAATATTGACACTAAGGAGTGTGTAATTGCGTTCAATTATGGGGATAAAATAATAGTTGAAGAATTGGTGACCACGATTGGGGGTAATTCCGCAAATGTTGCGGTGGGCGCTGCAAGACTTGGTCTTAATTCGGCACTTTATACACAAATTGGTGATGACGAAGTCGGCCAAGTAATTGTGAGCGATTTGAAGCGCGAAAAAGTTTCGCCTAATTATGTTTTGGTTGAAAAAGGTAAGCGAAGTAATTACACAACAGCAATTTCTTTTCAGGGTGAGAGGACATTGTTTGTATATCACGAGCCGAGAGTTTATCAGTTGCCGGATCTGGAAAAATCGGCTTGGGTATATCTTAGTTCAACGGGTAACGGGTTTGAAAAAATGCATAGCCAAGCAGTGGAATATGTCAAACGAG
Source organism: uncultured Gammaproteobacteria bacterium (assembly GCA_964426075.1). Lineage (GTDB taxonomy): Bacteria > Patescibacteriota > Microgenomatia > CAYQLK01 > CAYQLK01 > CAYQLK01. The sequence goes on from CAYROP010000025.1 coordinate 6,302, forward strand.
TTGGAGCTAAACTTGCTTATAATCCCGGAAGTCATCAGATGAAAGCCGGGATGAGTGTGATGGGGCCGGTGATTATGAGTAGTGAAATTGTTTTTTTGAACCGTGAGGAGACAGCTAGGATATTGGGTGATGGTTATGATTCTTCAAATGATGTTAAGAAATTATTGGACGGGGTAATAGATTTGGGGACAAAAATTGCAGTGCTTACTGATGGGCCGTCTGGATCTTACGCAACAGATGGGAAAAATTACTGGAACTGCGGAATATTTGATGCGCCAATTGTTGATAGAACCGGTTGTGGTGACGCTTTTTCTACAGGATTTACGGTTGCTATTTCTAAGGGTTTGGATATCCCAACCGCGATGGTATGGGGGACAATGGAAAGTGCTGGAGTAATTGCAGTAATGGGGCCACAAGGAGGATTACTAACTGCGCAAGAGATGGAAAGAGTCGTAAGTCAAAATCCAGATTTTAAAGCTAAGTTAATTTAATATTAAATTTCCGTTTGTTTTGGATATTTAGATTCCGTATGCTGATTATTTTAATGGTTGACTTAAAATATTTTTGCTTGGGAAAATTTAATAAACAGAGAAAAACTCATCGTTAGAGTGGACTTTGTTAAGTAATAATCTAGATTATTACTGTGACCTTTTTGCCTAATTAGCAAAGAGGTCATTTTTTAAATGAATACCCTCCTTTTTTAAGGGAGGGTATAGAAGTGTGTTGATTAGTGGGTTAGGACTGGAATTCCAGTCTTTCGACCTGCCCCGTATCCCTGGGGATGCGGATTTGGTTAAAGGCGAAGCTGTTTTCGAGTTCGCCCAGAATTTGTTCAGCGACCACGGCGGGGTCGAGTGCTCCTTCGGGTGTTTTGGAGTTGCGCCAAAACGAGGTTTGCATGCCGCCTGGGGCTGCGACCAGAACTTTGCCAAAGTTCGGATCGAGCGAAAGCGATTTGGCAAGCATGGCAATCCCAGCTTTGACAGCGCAGTAGACAGGCTCTGCGAGCCTGGGCGTGAGCTGAGAGGTGGAGGTAATGACCACCAGCTTGGGCAGTGTGCCTTGCTGTTTGACGACCTGCCTGATGATCATTGTTGGCGCAAGAATGCCGACGTTGATCATGGTCATCACATCATCAGCCTTAAGGCTACTGAGAGTGCCTTCCTGATAGTAGCCGGCGGCCAGTACCAGAATATCAATCGGGGTTGAGTTGGCGATGGGACTCATCGCAGCCTCGAACGATTCAGGTTGAGCGGTGATGTTGAGCTTGTGGAACCTCAGCTCCTTTTCGTTGGGGTCGTGTCGGCCCGTGACGGTAACGCAGTGCGTTTTTGCCAGGGCCTTGGCTATTTCTAGGCCAAGCCCAGAGCTACCTCCAATGACGAGGGCATTTGGTCGGCTCATGGGTTGTCGTACTCCTTTTGTCTATAAATGAGCGTGCAAAGTCTATACTATAAGATAATAAAAGTCAAAAAAAGCCCCCAGTCTATTAAGACAATGGGGGCGAACGTTTTGGCTTAGACGACTTACAGGCTAAGTCGTTTTTTCCAGTTGGCTGTGATCGTGCATGTTTTGGTTATGGCGATGCCGATGTAGAGCGTTGGTTGGCGCAGAACAAGCTGTTGTTTGGAGCTCATCCTGGCAATGTACGGAGCAAGCTCAGGATCGTCGGTAAGGATGTCTTCCATTCCCTTACCCCCACGAATAGCTTGCTGAGTCAGTTTGCGGACTTTTTCGTGAGCGTCCGGATGGCCGAGGAAGGCGAGGATGATTTGGAGCGGTTCAGCCAAAATCAGACCTTTTTGGAGGTTGAGGTTGGCTGACATGTTGCCTTGGTCGACTTCGAGCTTGGCGATGATGCGACTGAGCCTCTTGACGCTGACTACGAGGTAGTTGACGCTTTCGCCGTAGGTTCGGCCGGAAGCGGAGTTGGTCAGGTCTCTCTGATGCTCACTGAGCTGATCAAGGAAGACTGTGATTAGTCGACCGATGCTGGTCTTCCAGAGGCTTTTGGAGTTCTCGAGACCGATCGGGTTGCGTTTTTGGGGCATTATCGAAGATCCGACTTGTTCTTCTTCGAAAGGCTCGCCAACTTCGCCGATTTCGGTTCGCTGCAAGTGCCTGAGGCTGTCCGAGAGATCCGCAATGATTCCGTGTGCGATGGTGATTTCACACATCAGACGAATCATTGGTTCAGGTGGTGCGATTTGGGTCGAGTGCTCGGCTGGTTTAAGGCCGAGAATGGAGAGGATTTCACGCTCAAATTCTTCAGGGTCGTTGAAAAAAAGCGACGAGGCGTTGTAGGCGCCGACGGAACCTGAGAACTTACCTTCGAGTTCGTCAGCGAGACTGTCGAGTTTTTCGATCGATTGGCCAAGTCTTGAGACGAAGCCTGCAATGAAGTACCCGAAGGTAATTGGTGAGGCGTGTTGTCCGTGGGTTCGGCCGACCTCGACCGTTGTTGCTTCACGGAAAGCGAGTTCGATCAAGAATTGTTCGAGTTTTTTTAGCTCAGGAATGACGACTTTGTGGGTCACATCCCTAAAGCGCATTGCTGTGGCGGTGTCTCTGATGTCGAAAGAAGTAGCTGGTGTGTGAACGAACGGCTTGTTCTTTTTGTTCAGACGGTTGCGAATCAGGTTGACCAGGGCACGAATATCGTGTTTGATCCGGTTCTCTTCCTGATAGACTTGGTGTGTCGTGATCTGTTGGGTGGCTCGCTCGACTTGAGCAACTGCAGAAGCTGGTGCCATTCCTCGCCTGTGGAGCACAGTAACGAGAGCAAGCTCAACTTGCAGAAGATAGCGAGTGAACGCGTTCTCGGAGAGGTACTTGGCAACATCCGAGTCCCAGTACCGATAGTCGGCAGGGGAGATGCTGTCGTAGACATCACGAGTTAGAAAGCGTGGGAGTCTGACCATCCTTATTTTGTCCTTGTAAAGTGCGGAATTTCCAAGTTCACTTTTTGGGTGAACTATAGGTTAGCTAGGTTAGCATTTTTGTAAAGAAGTTGCAAACAAAATTTGGTAAAAATCAGCTAATGCGATATTGTTGAGATAGGGGGAATAATTAAAAATGAAAGTATATGTGACTAGACCAATACCTGAGCCCGGAATAAGTATGCTCAAAGAGGCAGGATACGAGGTCGAAATAAATTCAGAGGATAGAGTACTTACGACAGAAGAGCTAAAGTCGAAGGTTGTCGGGGTTGATGCAATTTTATCTTTATTAACTGACAAAATAACTCCTGATGTATTGGAATCAGCTGGTACAAACTTAAAAATTGTTGCAAATTATGCGGTAGGTTTTGATAATCTCGATCTTGAGTCTGCGGCCGCAAAAAATGTGGCTGTAACTAATACGCCTGGAGTTTTGACAGAAGCGGTTGCAGAGCATTCTCTAGCATTGATTATGGCGGTAGCAAGAAAAATCGTAGAAGCTGATAAATATGTGAGAGATGGTAAATATAAGCAATGGGAACCGGCACTTTTGGTAGGAGAAGAGATGTTTGGTAAGACAATCGGAATTGTGGGAATGGGTAGGATTGGTAGTTATTTAGCTAAGATTTGTGCTTCGGGTCTTGAGATGAAAGTTTTGTATCAGGATATGATGAGGAATGATTTGATGGAAGGCGAGTTCGGAATTCAAAAAGTCGAGCTTGACCAACTGGTAAAGGAATCCGATATTATTTCTGTACATACACCGTTAACTGACGAAACAAGACATTTGATAGATGAGGAAGAATTTGCGGCCATGAAACCTAATGCAATCCTTATAAATACTTCCCGCGGACCAGTCGTATCTGAAGCGGCACTTATTAATGCGCTTAAGTCGGGTAAGATTGCAGGGGCTGGGATTGATGTATTTGAGTTTGAGCCTGAGATTTCAGCAGAACTTATGAGCGTGCCTAACTTGGTAATGACGCCACATATTGCGTCGGCAACAACCAAAGCTAGGCAAAGCATGAGTGAAATAGCAGCAAAAAATATTATTGCTGTGCTTTCTGGACAACCACCAATTAATCCAGTAGTAAAAAAATGACGACCGAAGAATCAATTAAACTTTTGACCAAGAATAGTAAGGCGCTTTGGCTGGCATATGATCAGGGAATGGAGCATGGGACGATTGATTTTAATGAGGATAATATTGACCCAAAATATATACTCGATATTGCTGTTTCAGGTTGTTACAGCGGTGTAATTGTGGGGCGTGGAATAGCTGAAAAGTATTATCAAGACGAAAAATATAAAGGTAAGGTTCCACTAATTATTAAAGTAAATGGAAAGACAAGATTTCACAGGGATGACCCTATTTCTCCTCAGCTTTGTACAGTTGATGAAGCAATAGCTTTAGGTGCAGTGGCGGTGGGTTATACAGTATATGTCGGAGCGCCGAGTGAGCATATTATGATGAGGGAGTTTGCAAGATTAGTTAGTGAAGCTCACGAAAAAGGGTTGGCAGTAGTTGGATGGATGTATCCGAGAGGCAAACTGGTTGGAGAGTTAACTCCTGAAATAATTGCTTATGCAGCACGTGTTGGTATGGAGGTTGGCGCCGATTTTGTAAAGGTTAGCTATCCGAAAAGTTTGAAAAATATGGAATGGACTGTAAAAGCAGCAGGAAGGACACATGTAATGATTGCGGGTGGAGACGCAAGTGAGGAAGAGGAATTTTTGAAGATGACTAAAACGGTAATGGATTCTGGGGCTACAGGGTTAGCAGTAGGTAGAAATGTTTGGCAGGCGAAAAAACCGCTTGAAATAAGTAAGAAACTGAACGAGATTGTTTTTGGTTAGTGGTTTTTTGTTTGAATAATCATATTTTATTGGGCTAGAATACCTAGGAGATGTTTTTACCTTTTGTTGGAGCTTTTGTTTTAGCTCTAATTTTTGTTACTAGTACTGTTTTTTGGGGCAATCTAAATACTAAAGTCGATATTCAAATGGAGCCCCAGGCACAAATAAATCAAGTGTCTGCTTTGCCGGAAAGTAGTGTGGAAATCAGAAAAGAGATTGATTTTGAGCAGATGAAGAATAATGTGGAAGAGATTGTTAACTTACATGAGAGTGACTTTGGGGTAAGTTTTAAGGATTTGGTTACGAACAAAACTTGGGGAATAAATGAAGATAAGGTGTTTACTGCGGCTTCGACGATGAAGGTGCTGGCTGTTTCTGCTTTGTATGATGCGGTTGAAAGAGATGTACTTAGTTTAGATAAGAGTGTTGGTGGAATTGCTTTAAGAGAACACGCAAGACTTGCACTGGAAGTGTCGGATAATAATTCATGGGAGACGATAAACAATACGATCGGATATAAAAATTTGCAAAACTATGCATTGGGATTGGGGCTAACCGATATTGATGTTTTTGATAATTCTATAACTGCGGTTAATTTTCGAGAGCTTTTAGAAAAGCTATATAGGGGTCAGTTGTTAAACAACATAGACACGAAAGAGGTTTTGTCCTTTATGGATCATACGGAGACAGAAAATAGGATACCAGCTGGGATTGATGGAGCTGAAATTGTTTATCACAAAACAGGGACATTAGATGCATTGACCCATGATGGAGCGATCGTTAGGAGTGGGCAAGGTGATTATATTTTGACCGTGTACACAGAGTTTTTGGAAGGGGATGTTGATGAAAGATCGGCTGTGATTGCGGAAATATCTAAGGCGGTTTGGGATGAATATAACCTTCAGGTGCAAAATTAGTTTTGCAACCTTAGGAAAAGATATGTAAAATCAAAAGCTAATTATGTTTAGTAGAATTCCAATTGCAGCATGGTTTGCAATTGCCACGACAGTTTTATTAGTTGGAGGTATGGTAGTTGTTTGGAAGACAACTGGTGGAGCAAAAGCGCCATCGGTAAGTGCTACTGTGGATGCTCCAATTGAGATAAAACCAGAATTGTATGACAAGGTTGTGCGAGAGGATAGTTGGACAAGACAAGGGACAAAAGATGCAAAGGTAACTGTTGTTGAGTATGGTGATTTTCAGTGTCCGGCTTGTGGCGCTGCTTATCAGCCACTTAAGGAGCTTGAAGAAGAGTACAAAGATAAGAGTGTGAGGTTTGTGTATCGTCATTTTCCATTGACTCAGATCCATCCATATGCATATCGAGCTGCAGAAGCTGCTGAAGCAGCTGGAGCACAGGGTAAGTTTTTTGAGATGCACGATAAGACCTATGAAAATCAAACCAAACTTACGGATGATGATTTGAAAGCATATGCTCAAGCAGTTGTGCCAGATTTTGCTAAATGGGAAGAGGATTTTAAATCTGGAAAATATAGAGCAAGAGTTGATCAAGATCTGGCAGATGCAAATGTTTTGGGGGCGTCGTCTACTCCAACTTTTATTGTTAATAATAAAATAATTGCTCACGGGCAGGGTTTATCTAATTTGCGTGCAGTTATTGAGGCAGAATTGGCAAAATAATTTTTAAACGATTTAAATAAATGTCTAAGACTGACAGTATCAGTTACCATAAAGAGTTTGGTGGAAAATTAGCTGTATCGAGCAAGGTTAAGATTGAGAACCGTGAAGATCTTAGTTTGGCTTATACCCCCGGAGTTTCTGAAGTCTCGAAGTATGTAGCTGAGGATGTAAATAGGGCATGGGAAGTTACTGGTAAGGGGAATGCGGTTGCGGTGGTAACTGATGGATCGGCGGTTTTGGGTTTAGGAAATATTGGTGCTGAAGCGGCGTTGCCAGTAATGGAAGGGAAAGCAATATTGTTTAAGGAATTGGGTGGAGTTGATGCTTATCCAATACTTGTAAAAACTCAAGACAATGAAACAATAATTGATTTGGTTAAAAATATTGCGCCAGGGTTCGGAGGTATTAATCTTGAGGATATCGCGGCTCCTAATTGTTTTGTAATTGAAGAGGCCTTGCAGGGGATAGGAATACCTGTTTTTCATGACGACCAATGGGGTACGGCGATTGTTGTGCTGGCGGCGTTACAAAATGCTTTGGAAGTAGTTGATAAGAATTTTACGAAAGTAAAAGTTGTGGTTTCTGGTGCTGGAGCGGCAGGTATGTCTATTTCTAAGTTATTACTAAGACGAGGTGTAGGTGATTTAATCTTAGTTGATTCAAAGGGAATTATTTATGATGGCAGAGAAGATATGAATGAGTATAAAAGAGAGATTGCGGATATTTCGAATTTTAATAAACTAACTGGAACGATTGAGGATGCGCTAGTTGGGGCGGATGTTTTTGTCGGTGTTTCTAAAGGTGGAATTGTCAATAAACAAATGATCGAAAAGATGAATAGTAAGGCAATTGTTTTTGCGATGGCTAATCCGGAACCGGAAATTATGCCTGAGGAGGCAAAATCTGGTGGAGCTTATGTTGTTGGAACAGGTAGATCGGATTTTCCCAACCAAATAAACAATTTATTGGCATTCCCTGGGATTTTTAAAGGTGCCTTATCAGTTAAGGCTAATTCAATTACGATGGAAATGAAGTTAGCGGCAGTTGAGGCAATTGCGACTTCTGTGCCAAATCCTACTGCTGATAAAATTGTGCCGGACCCATTAGATAAGACTGTGACGGATAGGGTTAGTGAGGCGGTAGCTAAGGCTTGGAAAGAAAAAATAGAATCGGATAAAAAGGGTTAGTGTTTTTTGTTAGAATTAAACTGGGCTTGTATG
>CAYROP010000026.1:0-12182 GCA_964426075.1 uncultured Gammaproteobacteria bacterium
CACGTGTGTCAACAATTTTTTCCTCACTTCTTACTTCAGGTATTCCAATCCTAGAAGTTCTTGATTTAACAAAAGATACTTTAATTCTTCCCGATGTAAAAAAAACCATGACACATATTTCCCGAGATCTTGCTGCAGGTTCTACACTTGAAGCAGCTTTTGAAAAACATCGAAAAATTTATCCAGCAACTTTTCGAAGAATATTAGCTACCGGGGAAAAATCTGGAACATTAGAATCTTCAATGTCTCAGGTATTTGAGTATTATTCTACCTCTGTTTCTGACAAGTTAAAAAATATTTCAGTAATTATTGAACCGGTCATTTTGGTAATTATTGCTTTAGGTGTTGGAGGTTTAATTATTTCATTTATTGGACCTGTATATGAATTAATCGGATCTTTGAATAAGGCAGTTTGATATAAATATGTTATTTAAAAAAGGATTCACATTAGTTGAGCTAATATTAGTCGTTACAATTCTAGGGTTAGTTGTTGTTTTTAGCTCAGTTGTGTTTACAAATCAACAAAATCAAACCAGTCTGGAGAGCACAATCCTTGAGGTTAATTCCGCAATTAGAGAAGCACAAAATAAGTCAATTTCACAATCACAAGACATTACTGGTGACGACAACTTTGGAATTTACTTTACCCCAACTTCATATACAGTTTTTAAAGGTAGTAATTATTCATCTAATAATTCCACGAACTTTGTTGTTAACTTCTCTTCAGGTATAACCTTGTCACAGATTAATATTCCTAATTCTCAACTTGTATTTGATCGTCTGAGCGGCAAGTTAACAACCTATTCAGATATTCAACATACTCTAGTTTTTTCTTCATTCGATAATGTAACCAAAACTGTCACAATTAATCCATATGGAGCAGTCACGATCCAATAAGGGTATTGCATTGATCGAATTACTAATAGCTGTAGCAATAGCTTCAGTCATTATTGGTCTGGCTGTCCAAGTTATGGTTCTGGTTAGATCTTCTTTTTTAGCCTCCAATATTCGATACGTCTCGAGAGATCTATTAGATAGTACTGTTGATATTATTCGTTCAATTAAAGAGTCAAGTTGGGATACTTTGGCATTAGAAGGCATATACCATCCAGTAATGTCTGGTAACCAGTGGACACTAGTTTCAGGCGATGAAACAATAACTGGTACACAATTCACAAGGTCTATCCAAATTGCCAATATATGCCGAGATTCAAATTTGCTTATTGTTGACTGTCCAGACGGAACTATTGACCCTGACTCAAAACAAATAATTGTTGACATTTCTTGGACTAGCCCAACAAGTGGTTCCTTGTCAACCACACAACTAATAACTCGGTACGCCGGGAATGGTTTCTGGAATCAAACAACGAGTGTTGATTTTAATAACGGTGACAGGAATAATACCGCAATAACTACCACAGATGGAGGAGAAATCGTCTTAGAGTCGAATACAGGGCCAGGTTGGGCAGACGCTGGAAGAGTCGGAAACATCAATATAACTAACTCTCAGACCGTTAATAGTTTTGCTGTTGATGATGGCAGGTTATTTATTGTTAAAGACAACGATCCTGGTGGACAAGAGTTTTTGATTTACAGTCTTGCTAACCCTGCCAGCCCATCACTTATTTCTGCAACAGAACTAGGTGCTAACGGGAAAAAGATATTTGTAGCAGGTGGATATGCATATGTTGCTACTTCTGATGATAATCAGGAAGTAAAAATTTACAATATTACTGACCCGACTGCACCATTACCAATAAGTAACATTAATCTTGCTGGTTCAGTTGATGCGACTAATTTAACTGTTTCTGGTAATCGACTTTATGTAATCAGGGCTCTTGATGGAACAGAAAAAGAATTCAGTACAATAAACATTACCAACCCTGCCAGCCCTACACTTGTATCTGCTCAAGACTTTAGCGACACCATAAGCGATATTTATCTAGATGGGCGATATGTTTATTTGTCTACTCACATTGATAGTCAGGAGGTTATTGTTGTTGATTTAACTATTGAATACCCAGCTGATAATATTGTAGCTACATACGATATAAGTGGTAGTGAAAATGCTACTTCAATTTTTTACCAGTATCCTAATATCTATGTTTCGTCAGCTGTAAACAAAATATTTATTCTAGAAGCAGAAACACCTCAATCTATTAGCGAGTTGTCACAGTTTAATATTAATAACATTGGTGATATTTACATTGCTGACAATAAAGGTTTTTTTGTCGATAACATTTCCGGTCAGGGATTATATATTTATGATCTATCAAATCCCGCCACACCCTCACCAATCGGCACACATGCAATCGGTGCAAATTCGCAAGCTATATTAACGGTTGGTTCATATGCGTATGCATTAACACAGTCAAATTCAAGAGAATTGATTGTGGTAAACGGTGGGGGATCAAGTTATGTAACTTATGGAGAACTATACTCACAAACTTTTAACACAAATAACGGTTTCACTTCTGTTCAGTCTGTTAACTGGGACGCCGATATTCCAAGTGGAACAGAGCTTAAGTTTCAAGTTGCGGTAAATGCTTTGGGGTACGGGTTCGAATTTCTTGGACCTGATGGTACTCCTGCAACTTATTTCACATCAAACGGGTCTTATCCGCTAACTGGTTCTGATGGGCAATATATTAGGGTAAAAATTATACTTTCTGGTAACAGCACTGCCACACCTACTGTAAACGATTTTAGGATTACATATATTCAATGAGAAACAAAATATTTAAAAAAACAACTCGAAGAGGTACTACTTTTGTTGAAGTATTATTGTATATTGCTCTGCTTTCGATTGTTATTATTTTTATCACAGATATTATCTTACAAACATTATCTTTCATGATTGAGTCAAGAAATATTTCATACCTTGATTCTGATGCAAGGTTTATCAGTACGAAATTACGTAACGATATTCGCAGAGCTGACAGTATTACAACACCATCAACAATAGGGGAAACATCTGAAGAGTTAGATTTTGTTTTCGATACTGAAAATTACTCATATTCACTTGCAGATGGTGTTCTTCAAATTACAGATCCTAATGGAACATACAGAATTAATTCGAACCAAACGTATGTCAATAGTTTTAGTGTAAGAAATACGAGTTACGAATCAGGATCAACAACATTAAATTTTGATATTATTCTCCAATCTAGAACGGTTTCCAGTAGTGTTGATCAAATCAATATAAACTTCACAGCAAACAAAAGACAATGAAACTGAAAAAAAATTCTGGGTCAGCATTGCTAGCAGTAATCGTTGTTTCTGCAATTGCTACAGTAATTTTTACATCAGCTTCTACTTCACTACTTGGTCAACTGATTCAATCAAATACCTCAACTAATACAACAAAAGCTTATTTACTTGCTGAATCAGGTATCGAAGATGCTATTCTTAATTTACTTAGAAATCAAACTTATTTAGGTAGTACCTTAACTTTAAATGGTAGTGATATTACAATTAGTGTTACTGGAACTAATCCAAAAACTGTAACCTCAACTGTTCAATTTAATAACACAAAAAGAACAATCGAAGTAATTCTTTTATCTACAGAAAATAATTTACAAATTAGCTCTTGGAGAGAAATATGATGTCAATACTGCCCAATAATAATTTGAAAATCCTTGTCTCAAGAAATAATTTAACTATCTATGAAAAAATGGGAGTAGATGGGAAAAACATCAGCTTTTCACAGGGTATCAATTCAATTATCGAATCGTTAAAAAAAGCCATACCTCTCGATCCAAATTCCAAAAAAAACAAGGAAGTAGAAATTATTTTTACAGCAGATATGTCGTTTATTTGTTCAGCAAAAAAAACTCCTACAGATCTTTTGGCTATAGCCGACCAAATTTTACCCTATTCATCCGAAGATGCGGATTTTTTCATTGTAAAAAACGAAGAGATAAATACAGTTTTTGCTTCACCCAATCCGACAAAAAAACTTCTTTTTAAATGCTTTTCAGACAAACTATCGATTGTAAAAAGTTATCCTTTAATTTTGCATTTTTCTCCAAACTTCTTAATAAACATTCCCAATAAGTCAAAAACTATTTTAACCTGCCTTAATATAAAAAATAATTTGGTAGTGATTCTAAATCACAAGGATCATGTCGTAGACTATCAGATATACAAACCCGTTGAAAGTGAAAAAATTCTTCCTGAATTAATACAATTCTATAAGACTGATCAAGATTTTAATCTTGATGTAGACACAGTTGTTACAGACTCGCAAAGTATAACCAAAATTGAAAATATCAATTTCATAAAAGTTCAGCCGATTTCAACAAGTTTAGATGAGTTAATTGTTTCAAATTTTTCCAAAACCAAACATCTAGAAATAATCTCTGCTGAACAAATTAAGAAATTAGAAGCAAATTTATCGTCTGAGAAAGACATTGAAGAATCATCTTTACCTGAAAATACTGGATCTAAAAAACCTTCTCAAAAAATCGTTGCCTCTATTTCGATATTAGCAATCCTTTTAGTTGTTTTGGGTATTGTCATATACACACAATTTCAATCAACAAAATCAAAAAATATTCGTAAAAATGGCACAGTTGCCCCTGCAATAAAAACTGAACCAACAATTATTCCATCTCAAAAATTTTCCCAACCAAAAACTACCCCCCAAATTCTTGTAGTGCCCTCTTCAGAAAGTGCTCAACAACAATAAAATCTCCTTGACAAGCCAAATACGAATACCTAATATTAAACTAATTAGTTAAATATGAATCTGCCCAAAAATAAAAAGTCTCGCCGAGGATTTACCCTTATTGAACTTCTCGTTGTTATTGCAATCATAGGTGTACTTTTTGCAATTGTTTTAGTAGCGCTTAATCCAGCAAGGCAGTTTGCTCAAGCTAGAAATACCCAGAGAAAATCCGACATTAATGCAATTTTAAACGCAATTCAACAATACTACATTAATAACTCCGCAGGCTTCCCAAGTGGCGTTGATTCAACAGAAAGAGAAATTGGTTCTTCAACCACATCGATTCCTGCTATGGCAAATATTTGTGATGATGTTACACCTGAGTATATTGCTTCTGTTCCAATCGATCCTCAAGACGGCTCATTTACCGACTGCACCGCATATCAAACCGGCTATACAGTCGTTGTTACTACAGACGATCGTATTACCGTAACTGCCCCATCAGCAGAACTTGGAGAGACAATTACAGTCACAAGATAATTTTCAAAAAAAGATAAGACTATAGCAAAATATTAATTATCTATTTAATATAGATATATTAGTTATTAAAAACGTCATTTAGTTATGAACAACCGTTTTGCAACTTTACTTATTGATCCAGAGTGGATTAAGATTTGCATCTTCGAAATTGACGGCTCAAAAGTTGCTTTTATTAAAAATATATCAGAGAAGCTAAGCGATCAGAGAGACCACAAACATATTCAAAAAGTTTTACGTGATATTAAAAATGCCAACTCAGATCTTCCAAATAGGCTCTTTGCAGTTTGGCCAGAATACAAAACATTAACTACAGTACTGACAGATGTTTCAGGTTTATCAGATAAAGAGATTACACAAAGAGTAAAAGACAAATATTCTCTAACTAGTCAAGAAATTGAAGCAACTCACTACAATATTGACGATGAGAGGACCCAGGTCACAGTTTACCCTATAGAAACTAAAAATCTTTATCTTAAATATGCTCAAGAATTAAATATGGAATTCCTTGGGTTCGCACCAGTAGTTTTGGGAATGGAAAAATTTGCGAAAGAAAGAGAAGCCCTTATCGCTCTCAAAACTGCCGATCAGTATATCTTGGCTGCAGTTAAAGATTCAGCAGTTTATTACACTGAGACAGTTAACAGTCCAGACCCAGTTGAGCTAGTTACACGACTCTCAAAAGCAATTGAGTTTGTACACAATAAAAAAGAGTATGAACTAAATATCAAAAAAGTTGCATTGATAGGGTTTCCGAAAACACCAGAAATTAAACTTCCTTCAAAAATCAGCCTAACAAGAAAGCCTATTACAATAAAAAACTTGACAGTTGATTCTAAGTCGTTATACTTAGATTCAATAATATCTGCTCGGCTTGTTGTGAAAGACCTACCGCAAGAAACTGCCCACGAGAATAAAGAAGAAGAAAAAGAAAAAGAAGAATCTTCTTCGACCAAAACATCTGCCCATCAATTACTAGAAGATAAAGACAAAACTGCTATGTCAGAGGAATACACTAACGAAAACGAAAACGAAGACACTCTTCGAAGGTTAAACGATAGTAGAGATTATCGTTACTATGACGAAGAGACCACCAGCTGGAAGGCTTGGCTTGTCGGAGTAATCATAATTTTAGTCGTATTGTTTTTAGTAGTTGGAGTTCTTGCAAGAGCAGGATATCTTCCATTTAATGTTCCATTCTTTTCTCCTGCCGTGGTTAGCCAGACAACACTAACCCCGACACCAACCCCAGCTCCAATAATTCAGTCTACTCCAACACCTGTTGAGTCCTCCCCTTCAGCTACAGTTAAAAAAGACGAGTTTTCAGTTCAGGTTCAAAATGGATCAGGCAAGGCCGGTGCTGCAGGTGTAGTTAGCAAAGCCTTAGATTCTGCAGGTTTCGATACTATTTCTGCAACAAATGCACCAACTGAAGACTACACATCAACAGAGATATACAATGTTGGCAAAGCTTCAGATGACTTCATACAAGCTTTAATTGCTGAGCTCAAGACCGCTGGTTACACTGGTACAGATCAAGGTTCTAAACTCCCAACAGATGTTAAAACTTCTGCGGATGTGGTCGTAATACTTGGAGCAAAGTAAGCAACAGACTTTTCATTTTTTTGCTAGAATCAAGTCGAGTATCAAAGATTATTTCCGTTTTTGAATAAAACATTTATTTTTTACTATTTTTTATATTTGGTTTGTATTTTGACGTTGGGATTCGGATTTAGTAATAACCCAGATATATTAAAAATAACCGATTCTACAAAGACTTCAATATCAAATTATGGCGTTTGGTCACCAATTGTCTATATAATTTTAGTTTGTTTTGCAATATTAATTCCACCGCTTCCTGATATTCCATTTATTCTAGGTGGAGGTTTATCGTTCCCTTTTTTTGTAGGAGTAATTTCCACAATCCTTGCATTTTTTATTTCAGCTACAGTCAATTTTTATATAGGTAGATACTTTACTGAAAAGATTTTAAAACTTTTAACGACGAAGAACGATCGAAGCCAGATCAACTCATTTTCTGAATATATAAACACAAGATCAGTATTAATTTTCAGATCACTTCCTGGAGTTAGTTTTGGTTTAGTCAGCTATGCGAGTGGAATTTCAACGCTATCATACAAAAAGTACCTAATTGCCACCATGATTCCAACAGTAATTTATATATTTTTAATATTTTATTTTATTAATGAAATAATTTATTCTACTCAAACGCTTGCCATTGTTAGCCTATTTTCAGTCTTGATCCTTGTTGTTTTTCCATTATTGTTACAGATCAAGTCATTTAAAAATTGGATTAAAATGTCAAAGTAATATAATAATTAGGTATGGGAATATTGGCATTTATTATTTTAGGTATTATTCAGGGGGCAACAGAATTTTTACCAATTTCTTCAACTGGACATTTAATTGTTTTTGAGTCACTTTTTCATATATCTTCAGATCAATTTGGTCTTGTTTTTGATGTAGCTCTACATCTAGGTACTTTGCTTGCTGTAATAATTTACTTTTTTAATGATCTTAAACAGGTATTCGTTGGTATTTTAAAGTCGTTTTATTTTTTTAACATCAAATCTCAAGAGCAAAAACTAGGATGGTTAGTTTTAATATCTGCCATCCCTGCTGGCGTTGCCGGGTTTTTGTTCGAAAATATTGTTGACTCTGCGTTTCGTTCGCCAATGCTTGTGGCTCTTATGTTATTTTCTGTCTCTTTGTATTTTATTTATTCAGAACGTAAAGCAAAACATCAAAGAAGCCTCTCTTCTTTAAGTTTTACTGATGCATTGGTTTTGGGACTTGCTCAGGCAATATCGCTAATTCCTGGTACAAGCAGATCCGGAATTGTTATCTCTTCAGCAATGGTTTTAGGCTTAAAAAGAGTTGAGGCGGCACGATTTGCATTTTTGATGGCAGTTCCAACAATTGCAGGTGCAGCATTAAAACAGCTCTGGCCTTTCATTGCTAATCCGTCAACATTCCCTAAAGAATTACAGTTATCATTTATTGTTGGAATTATTGCCGCAGCAATATCTGGATTTTTAGCGATTAAGTTCATGATGCATTTCTTGGCAAAATTTACCCTTATTTCCTTCGTAATTTACAGGTATATATTTGGATTCTTAATAATATTCATGTTCCTTTTGGGTTTGGTTTCTTAGAATTTATCAATTTTAGAAAAACATATGGATTCTCTAATATCAAGTTATAAAGAATTACTTTCAAGCTTAGAAATAATTACTAATAGACTAAACATAACCGAGAAAAAAAAGAAACTTGAAGAGCTTAATTTGCTTACCAAAGATACAAATTTTTGGTCAGACAATATTACTGCCCAAAAAATAATGAAAGAAATCTCGTTGATCGAAAAAGAAATCACTACCATTATAAGTCTACAACAAAAAATCAACGAAAATATTGATATTCTAAATTATGCCAAAGAAGACAGTTTGGAAATCGATGAAAAAACTGAAAATTCTCTCAAAACTGAATATCAGGATTTAAAAAAACAAATTGAAGATTTAGAAATATTGGTTTTTCTATCTGGCACTCACGACCAAGGTAATGCAATTGTTTCTGTACATTCTGGCCAGGGTGGAACAGAGGCGATGGATTGGGCAGCGATGCTGTCAAGGATGTATCAGAGATACGTAGAGACTAAACAAGGTTGGAAAAGTGAAGTAATAAGCGAAGTGGAGGGCGAGGAGGCAGGTGTCAAAGAAGTGTCCATTCTAATATCTGGAGATTATGCTTATGGCTATTTAAAAGGTGAAATGGGTGTACATCGCCTTGTCAGGCAATCACCATTTAATGCTGATCAGTTAAGACAAACCTCTTTTGCGCTTGTAGAGGTTATGCCGGAGATGGATGACAATCCAGACATCGAGATCAAACCCGAAGATATTGAGGTAGATACTTATCGTTCAGCTGGGGCGGGTGGTCAGAATGTCAACAAAGTTGAAACGGCGGTTCGAATCAAACATCTTCCAACTGGAATTGTTGTAGCGTCACAAACCCAAAGATATCAGGCTCAAAACAAGGAAAATGCGATGAAACTACTTAGGGCAAAGTTATTTCAGAGACAAAAAGACCAAGCTGACGCCGAAAATAAAAAATTAAAAAGCGGTTTAACTATGGCCGGCTGGGGCAATCAAATAAGATCATATATATTACACCCATACAAGCTTGTTAAAGATGTCAGAACTGGATACGAAGAGACAAACGCTGAATCAGTTTTGGACGGAAATATTGAAAACTTTATCCTAGCTGAGCTCAAGTCTGACCTAGACAATGTCAAAAATTAACTGCTACAATCTAAGTTATATTAGTTCCTAAAAGTATATTTCAATGAAAGTTATATTTGTTATTGTTCCAGTTATATCAATAGTTCTAGGGGTAGGCACCGGTTTTGTACTCGCCCAGGCGACACCCTCAAGATCATCACAATCTGTTTCTGGAGCAACACAAGTAGACTCAGTAACAGAACATACAGAACAAGTTCAACAAAAAGATGCAGCTTCTTTTAGGGATAAAGCAGAGGGTGTAATTGAAAAAAACGATGTGTCTGATGGGGAAAATTTTGCAAGTGGAACTCACAAATTAATCCGAGGTGACGAAAGCCAAACAGCCTATCTTACTTCTTCAGTATTAGATCTAAACGAGTACGTTGGTCAAAAAGTTACCGTCTACGGTGAAACCTTCTCTTCAAGTCAGGTTGGATGGTTAATGGATGTTGGTCGAGTTGAGGCTTCTCAGTAAAGGTCTCATTTCTCGGGTCGAATCTTTTTAATACTTTTGGTAAAATCCCTACTTAGTAAGTACATCTAAACTGCCTTTATGATTATTTTTGAACAAGTAAATAAAAAATTCCCTGACGGCTCAATCGGACTCGAAGATATTACACTTGAAATACCAGACAAGGACTTTGTTTTTCTTATTGGTAAGTCAGGTGCTGGTAAATCAACAATTCTCAAGCTAATCAATAAAGAGCTGAACCTTTCGTCGGGCGAAATAAAAGTAAACGACTATAGCTTGTCAAAACTCAAAAGATCAAAAGTACCCAAATTAAGACGGGATATTGGTATGGTTTTTCAGGACTTCAAATTACTAAACGATCGAACCGTTGCGGAGAATGTGGCGATTGCCCTACAAGTAATTGGTGAAAAAGATTCCAAAATTAGACAACAGGTTATGGAAACGTTAGATATGGTAGGAATCGCTGATAAAGCCAAGCATTTTCCTTCACAATTATCTGGAGGTGAAGTTCAAAGAACTAGTATCGCACGAGCAATTATAGCCAAACCCTCAATATTATTGGCTGATGAGCCAACAGGAGATCTTGATCCAGCTAATTCTGATCTAATTATTGACTTACTTGAAAATATCAACAAAGAATTAGGAACTACGGTAATCGTGGCAACACACGATGTGCCCATAGTTGATAAACGCCAAAGACGTGTGATTCACTTAGAAAAAGGCAAAATATTATCAGACAAGAATAAAGGTAAATATGGCAAAGATTAAGACCACAGCAAGATATATTCGTAGGTCTCCATACCAAGCACTTGCAGCTTTCGTGGTCATGGCAGCAACCTTCTTTATTTCAGGCCTATTTGTGCTAGTGGCGGTTGGAAGTAATGAGGTAATTAAATATTTTGAAGCAAGGCCTCAAATATCCGCTTTTTTTAAGGACACCGCTCAAGATGATCAAATAATTGCCTTACAAAAAACTATCAAAGACACAAACTTAACCAGCGAAGTTAAGTTTATTTCTAAAGAGGACGCTTTAAAAATCTATCAAGATCAAAACAAAAACGACCCATTGCTTCTCGAGTTAGTGACCGCAAATATTCTTCCCGCCTCGCTCGACATTTCAACCTACAATGCGACCGACCTGGAAAAAATTTCCGAAATACTAATAAAAGAAGAAATAATTGACGAGGTTGTCTATCAAAAAGATGTAGTAGAAAAACTTACCAACTGGACCAGAATTTTAAGAGTCGGGGGCATAGCTCTTGTTGCTTTTTTGACCACTGTCTCAATCCTGATTGTTTTTATGGTTATTGGTATGAGAATTGCAATTAGAAGAGAGGAAATCAAAATTATGAGACTAATTGGTGCTTCTAATTGGTATATTAAAGCGCCATTTATTTTTGAAGGTATTCTCTACGGCATTGTGGGGGCGTTAATTTCTAGCTTGGCTATTACAATGTTAGTTTTGTACTTTTCACCTGAAATTGCTCCATTTTTTACCGGCATTCCGATTTTCCCCATCCCAATTAGCGTCTTTTTACTTTTAATCGGTGGTCAGTCCTTAGTTGGTGCACTAATCGGGGCAACAGGGGCACAAATTTCCTTAAGACGCTATTTGCGAATCTAAAATTTTCTAATAAATGTCTGCCAAGTTTATAATGAAAAGATTAAGCCTTAAATAAAAAGGCGATTTTAGCTATGAAAATTTTTAACCTAACTAAAATATCTCGAATTAGTTTAGTGCTTGTATTACTGCTTGGACTTTTTCCAGTCAGCTTGGTTGAAGCCGATAATGCCAAAATTCAAGAACTTGAGCAAAAACTCGCTCAAGCCCAAAATGCCTCTAAAACATTAACTTCTGAGATCGCCAAACTTGACGATCAAGTTGAGCTAACAACTTTAAGAATTGCTCAAACAGAAGCAGATTTAGCCAAACTTGAGGAAGAAATAGGCGTACTAGGAGGTCGAATTGATAGGATTAGAGGCACTTTAACAACACAGTCCGATAAGGTCCTTATCCGTATTACTAATACATACAAGAATGGTCGTATATCACCATTGGACCTGTTTCTCTCAAGTAACGACTTTGGTAAGCTTTTAGCGCGCTACAAATACCTCAAAACCATTCAGCAAAGCGACCGTAAAATTTTAGGACAACTTCAAACCACTAAAAGTTCTTACACTAATCAAAAAGAAACACTTGAAGACA
>CAYROP010000027.1:0-10789 GCA_964426075.1 uncultured Gammaproteobacteria bacterium
ACCCAGGGCACAGCTATCGAATCAATCGTGCATGTGCTCTCGATTTCGTTCAGCCTCGTCGTTGTTGGTGGATTTATCATCCTCGGCATCATTCGGCTCAACAAACGCTTTAACATCGTCAAGCTCCGCGACGATACAGCAACCGATAAGTCGAAGTAATCACCGCCACACCCTCCCCTCAAAAGGAGGGTTTTTCTCGACAATTTTTTAAAGAAAACTAATTATTTCCCAATCAAATCCTTAGTTCTAAATTCTTTGACATTTTCCAACCCTTTTAAGTCGTTGTGATTTTCTGTCGAGGTAATAATGCTCTGTTGATTTTTAATAAGGCTCAAAACCTTTTCTTGATTCACAGAGTCCAATTCAGAAAAAATATCATCCAGTAATAGTACAGGCTTACTAGAAAAAACTTTGGATAAATAATCAATTTCTGCTGTTTTTAGTGCCAACACCGCCATTCTCTGCTCACCTCTTGATCCATAACTTGCCAAGTTTCTTGTTCCATCAAAAAACTTAAAATCATCCCTATGCGGACCAGACAATGTAATCCCAGCTGCAATTTCTCGACTTAAATTATCACTCATCTTCTGCCTACCCAAGATTGACCTTTTATACTCCCAATTAACTTTTTTTGATGGATTATCAAAATTATTAATAAACAAGAAAAATCCTTCTCTTTCTTTTCCTATTTGCTCACCCAACTCAAGCATTTTTTCATTCCAAAAACTTAATTCATTTAGCTTTGATTGGCCTTCCCTAATCCGAAAAAGCAGTTTATTTCTAACCCTAACCACCTTACCGTACTCCAAAAGATTTTTTGCATATTCACGGCTAGCAATTGACAATGTCGTATCCAAAAACCTCCTTCTCTGTCCAGGCGATCCAACAACCAAATCCAATTCTTCTGGCCCAAAATATACAACCGCCAAATTTCCTATAAAGGCATTCCTAGTTTTTGCAACACCGTTAACTGTAAATTTTTTACTTACTCTACCGTACTCTGTTTTACCTATTGAATATCTCAGTCTTACAATCTCACTATTTCTTTCAACTTTCGCCTCAACAATACCCGCTTCCCTGCCTTGTCTAATAACCTCAGACTCATACTCACCTCGAATATTTTTTCCCAAAGAAACAACTGCAATAGCCTCAAGAATATTTGTCTTGCCTGAAGCATTAAGACCCCAAATAATATTGGTTTCAGGACTAAACTCCAATTCAATTTTTTTCCAACTACGAAAATTAACCAGTTTAAGTTTCCTAATTAACATAATTTACTTTAATTTCTGACACTTTGGGCAAAAATGAGTTCCCCTTCCACCAACCACAATACGCTCAATTTGTGTTTTACAAACCTTACACTCCATTCCAGTCCTGTGGTAGACATTGGCGTAAGTCAAAAAAACACCCTTTTCGCCACCTAAATCAACATAACTACTATCGGAAGCCCCCTTGTGTTTAATCCCAGTTTTAAGCGCCTTAACAATCCCCTTATAGAGTGCTAAATAATCAGCGTCTACCAAGTTAGATATTCTCTCTTCTGGATGAATTTTAGCTAAAAACAGTGCTTCATCGGCGTAAATATTCCCAATTCCCGACAAGGTTTTCTGATCCATCAATGTCGGCTTAATTTTCAAATTCTTTTTTCTAATCAAAAGTTCTTTTAATTTATCTTTACTAAAACCACTTTCTAACGGTTCAGGACCAAGTCCCACAAAAAAACTTAATAACTCAATATCTTTTGTTTTTGTAACCAGAAGCCAGCCAAACTTTCGAATATCATTAAAATAAAGCACACCTAAGTCAAACTTAAAAACCGCATGCGTTGATTTATTTGGCACCGGCAAATTAAGTGGCGGTATTGGATGCCCACCCTTTATACGTCCTCCATTTTTATCTTCGAATATTAACTGTCCAGTCATTTTTAAATGAACTAGAAGCGAATTATTGTTATCAAAATCAATAATCAGAACCTTTGCTCTTCGCCTGACATCTTTAATCTTTGCTCCAATTATTTCTTCCTTATCCCCAATGAATTTTTTAGGATTATCAGTCTCCACAGAAATCAGCTTCGAACCAATTACCTCCTTTTCCAACCCTCTCTTAATTGTTTCAACTTCAGGTAGTTCAGGCATATTTTTCAACTATTGCCTTAATCCCTGTTTCAAATTTTTCCTTAGAAAATTCTTTCGACTGTTTTAATATCTTATTAGTATCAAACTTCTTTTTTTCAAACTGCTTAATTGCATTTACTAAACTATCAACAGTAGCTTCATCAAAAAATATTCCTGTTTCTCCATCAACTACTGACTCTTTCACCCCACCCTGCCTTAATGCAATTACCGGCTTGCCTGCCGCCATCGCCTCAACAGCCGTCATACCAAAATCTTCTTCTTCAGCCGAAAAAATAAAAGCTTTTGCCTTAGAATACACATTCCAAAGTTTATCTTCCGAAACAAATCCCAAAAATTTTGTTTTACTGCCAGCAATCTGTTTTAAGTTTTCCATTTCTAGTCCTGAACCTACAATTAATAATTCTGCATTCAACTTTTTGGTTGCTTTTATAGCCAAATCAACCCTTTTGGCACGAGCCAACCTCGAAACAACTAAGTAATATTCCCCTTTTTGTGGTTTTTGAGCCCTTTTAGTATCAATCGGCGGATAAACAACAATTGAATCGCGACGATAAAATTTCTTTATTCTTTTTTGAACTTCTTTTGAATTGGCAATCATCACTGTTGGTTTTTGCGAAACTTTAAAATCAACCTGTCTAAGCCAAAAATTTATAAACTCACCTACGATTCGACCCACAACACTCTTTTTCCAGTTTCTTGCCGTTGGATACCCATATAAATATCTTGGCGGCGTATGACAGTAGCAAATATGAACACCGTCAAAATTAACCGCCTTCGCAAAATAAGTATTTGTTGAAGAAATAATCAAATCGTACTCACTCAAATCAAACTTCATAAATACCCAAGGAGCAAATATTCTCATTGGCGACAGTATTTTTGAAAACATCGGTATTTTTTGAAAAACGCTTGCAATAATCTCTGTGTTTGTTAAGTATTTTCCGTCTTTACCAAACTTAGACTTATCAAAATAGGAAGTAAAAACTTGTGCCGATGGATACATTTCCACAAGAGTTTCAAGCACTCTTTCTGCCCCTCCGTATTCTGTTAAAAAATCGTGAACAAGAGCAACTTTAATATTTTTTTTCATTAGGTTTAATAACAAAAATTAAAATAAATGAACACTTTTTTACTACTATATTAATTTCGCTTGATTGTCATTTGTTTTAACAATCCCCATTGGTAATTTTGCAACTAACGATTTGAATTCTAATCGTTTAAAAAACTCATGCATTCCATCCCAATCGATCTTCGAAGGAATATCCTTACAGTCAAAATCTACAGGAGCTTCCTTGTCTAAAATAACTAAAGATCTTGCCTTATAAGCCTGCTCCTTGCCCTCAACGAGTTTTTGTTTAAGAGTTCCAGTAATTTGATCCAAATTTTTATATATTCCTTCAAGATCACCAAATCTATTGATCAAATCTGCTGCTCCTTTAGGTCCAATTCCATTAACCCCAGGAATATTATCTGAACTGTCCCCAACAAGTGATTTATAAGTTATTATCCGCTCTGGCGTAACACCATATCGCTCTTTTACTTTTTCATCATCAAAAATAATTCCCTCCGTCATCTTTGATCCCGCAGCCCAAACCCTAATTCGTGAATTAACTAGCTGCAAACCATCACGATCCCCCGATACGATATAAATATCCTCGTCGCTTTCTTTCTCAACTTTAGTAGCAATTGTTGCAATCAAATCATCTGCCTCATAGCCATCCATTTCGAAATATCTAATATCAGATGCATCCAAAAATTCTTTTACTAAAGGCAACTGTGGATACAAATCCTCAGGTGGAGCAGTCCTTTTGGCTTTGTACTCTTGATATTCAATGTGTCTAAAAGTTGGTGCAGCTCTGTCAAAAGCCACGACAATTTTTTCCGGCTTAAGATCTGCAATCGTACGCAGGATAATACTACTAAACCCATAAACAGCATTGACTGTTTCACCATTTTTTGTACTTAGATATGGAATTGCATGATACGCACGATGAAACACCGAATTGCCATCAACAACGATAAATTTTTTGGTCATGCCTTAATCTTAACTCAAGCTCTTGGACGCTTCGACCCTCTTAGCGACTAATGGTCGTGGTCCGGCGATCTTCTCAAACTCTTCCGACTCCATTGTTTCTACTTCAACCAACCTCTTAACCACCAAGTCTAAAATCTTTTTGTTCTTCTTCAACAACCTAACTGCTTCCTTATAACCCTCATCAAGTATTCTACCTATTTCTTTATCAATTCTTGCCGCAAACTCCTCTGAGTAACCAGGGCCAGAATCTACACCCCATACACCAAAGTCCTTTTGTCCTCCTACATTTATGGCTCCCAAATTACTCATACCAAATTCAGTAACCATCTGTCTTGCTATATTTGTTGCCACAGACAAATCATTTGAAGCTCCTGTCGAAACCTCACCGTAAACCAACTCTTCAGCTGCTCTACCACCTAACAAGGTCGCAATTTGTTCAAGTAAATGTGATTTCTTCTCTGTAGTTCTGTCAACCGAAGGTGGAATTAAAGTATGACCACCTGTCATACCCCTAGACACGATCGAAATTCTATGAACCGGATCCATATTCGGACTAAAGTGAGCAACTATTGCGTGCCCTCCCTCATGATATGCAGTCATTTCTTTTTCTTCCTGACTCTGTAGTCTTTTCTTCTGAGGACCCATTTTCACCTTTGTAGCGGCCTCTTCAAGTTGCAAGGATGTAATTTCTTTTTTACCTTCTCGAGCAGTAAGTATTGCTGCCTCATTCAGCATGTTTGCCAAATCCGCACCAGAAAATCCAACCGTTCTTTTTGCAATTTTTGTCCAGTCAACATTTTTTGCAAACGGTTTACCAGTTTTATGAATAGACAAAATCGCTTTCCTTTCTTCGATATCAGGCAGTGACAAAACCACAGTTCTATCAAACCTTCCAGGTCTAACAAGTGCTGGATCCAATAAATCCGGCCTATTCGTTGCTGCCATCACAATCACATTGTCATTAGGATTAAATCCATCCATCTCAACCAAAATCTGATTCAAAGTCTGCTCTCTTTCATCATGACCACCAGACACACTCATACCTCTTTGGCGACCAATTGACTCTATTTCATCAATAAAAATAATTGCACTACCGGAAGCTTTGGCGTTTGCAAACAAATCACGAACTCTTGCAGCCCCAACCCCAACCAACATTTCCATAAACTCGCTTCCCGCTACTGAGAAAAACGGCACACCTGCTTCTCCAGCTACAGCACGAGCCAATAACGTTTTACCTGTACCAGCTGGACCGACCAAAAGTACCCCTTTAGGGGTTTTCGCACCAAGGGAAGTAAATTTCTTAGGATTTTTCAAAAACTCTACCACCTCTTCAAGCTCTTTTTTAGCCTCATCCACCCCAGCCACATCTTTAAATGTTGCAGTTGGATTATCTTTACTAAACCTCTTAGCTTTAGATTGACCAAAGGAAAAAACCGAGTTAGCTCCTTCTCTAGCTTGCCTAAAAATAAGGAAAAATACAGCAATAATTACAATTATTGGCAAGAAATTAATTAATATCGAACCGACTAGCTCACTAGTTGAATTATCCTTAACCTCATAAGAGATTTTTGAAGGATCAATACCGCTTGCCGAAAAAGTCTCAACCAGCGATTCATTTTTTTCTTTTTGCGCAACTTTTTCTGAATCGTCTTTATAAGTCAAACTAACTTTATCTCCATCTACTAAAACATTTTTAACTTTGTCCTCTTTAATATCTGATAACGCTTGGGACAAAGTAATCTTTTCGCCAAATTCTCCGCTACCCGAAAAATTAAAAAATACCAAAAAAAGCAGTAATGCCATTACTCCATAAATCAAATAACCTCTCCAAGGACTACCCTTTCCTGGCGCAGGCATCAAATTCTGATTCTTTACCTTATTTTTAAATTTTGAATTAACTTTTGGTATTTTTCTCATATTTATCTCACCACTGTTCCATTCGCTAGTTCACGAACCGGAGACACAATTATAGCCTTACCATCCTCGTCAGCTGCAAGTATCATACCCTGAGATTCAAGTCCTGCCATTTTTTTTGCTTCCAAATTAGCGACAATTATTATTTGTTTACCAATCAAGTCTTCTTTTTTAACTGCGTCCCTAATTCCAGCCAAAATCTGACGAGTATTAAGGCCTATATTTACAGTTAACTTAACAAGTTTTTCGGACTTTTCAACATCTTCAAAACTCTCAACAGTGCCAACTCGCAAATCGAGCTTTGCAAAGTCATCGTAAGTAATTGTCGGTTTAAGAGGCATAAAATTATCTTGTTAAAACTAGCGCCAAGTATATCAGCTCAAGTTTTTTAATAGCAAGCTCATAGTTAACTTTTTATGTTAAAATCCACCACAGTTAATCCGTAACTACAAGGAGAAACCGTCCTTTGACAACCCCATCTGGACAAACTCAAGTAAGCGAAAGCAGTCGCACTGCTAACTTCGCCTCGATCGAATCGACCACCAGGTACCCACTACTCAACGCTCTTGGCGTTGTCACTGGTACCTGCCAAGTCCTTGGTCACGCCAGACACAGTGAGAATGAAGGTAACTATCTCGTCATCATCAACCCATTCGACGGCCCACCGTTCCTCGTTCGAACCGCTGATCGTGCACTAGACACTGACCGTGCACTGAGCTGGAACGTCCCAACATCTCCTCGGGAAAACGCCGACAACAAGTACAACATCCGCCTTGGTAGATACCGCCACTACAAGGGCGGCATCTACCTCGTTCTCGGTACTGCCGTCGATGTAGACGATGAAGATTCCGAACCGCTCGTAGTCTACGTTCCGCTCTACACCCACGACGGGCACGCCATTGCTATTAGGCCCAAGGCAATGTTCGAAGGCTTCGTCGAGGTCGCAAACGACTGGCCCAAAGAGCTAGTCGAGGAATTCCCAAACATGGGTGAATCTTCACAACAGAGGCGCTTCAGCTTCATCCCGTACTAATCAAAGTACACCACCAGCTCTCCCCTCAAAAGGAGAGCTTTTTCTAATCTTGTAAACTAGATAAAAATAATCGCTACACAAATAACAAAAGCTATAGACATAACAAAAATTGAGAAAAAAACCCAACGATTAAAACTAATCTTCAAATTGTGTCCGCTTATATTTATAAAATTTTTAATAAAATGTATTTGCATTTTTTCTTTAAAAAGCTCAAAAAACAAAAAAAACCGCCCCAAAAAATTGGTAGCGGTATATATAACCTATTAGACATAATTATATCACTTCTTAAATTCATGCTTGCACAGCAAGCAAACTAGCCAAATATTTCACTGTGAACGCCTTTTGTTTTGCGACGGCAAAACAAGGTGCTCGACGCTAGCAAGCCAAAGAGCTGAAGTGAATAGTGAAATTAAATAAAAAATAAAAATATTAGAGAAGCCTCATCGCTTTCCTAACAGACCGCATCGTCTCACGAGTAACCAAACTCGCTCTTTCTGTACCGTCTCTTAGTACCTCCATTGCATCTTTATCGCTAATCGATTCTCTTTTTTGTCTAATTGGTGTCAAAAAATTATTAATTTCGTTAAACAAATACTCTTTTATTACCACGTCCCCTAATTGACCTTTTCTATATTCATCTTTAAGAGAATCAAGCATATCTTTATTCTTCATAAAAATATCCAAGTACATAAAAACCACATTCCCTTCAATATGACCCGGATCAGTCGCTTTTATCCTTGTTGGATCTGTATACATTTTGTTTATCTTTTTCTTAAGCTCTTCCACAGAGTCTTTCAGGTAAATTGCATTCCCTAAACTCTTACTCATCTTTGCTTTACCATCTAACCCCACCAACCTCGGCATCTCACCAACCCTAGCCATAGGTTCTGGAAAAACATCTCCATAAATTTTATTAAAACTCCTAGCAATTTCTCTTGTTTGTTCAATGTGTGGCACCTGGTCTTCCCCTACTGGCACAAGGTTAGCCTTAACAGCCAAAATATCAGCCGCTTGAGAAACTGGATACATCAAAAACCCTAGAGGCAAAGACTCCTGCATTTTTTTCTGTTTCATTTCATCCTTAACCGTTGGATTACGCTGCAGGCGGGAAACTGTAACAAGATTGGCAAAAAATACTGTTAATTCTGCTATTTCCGGAATAGCCGATTGCAAAAAAATCGTTGCTTTTTTAGGATCAACCCCAACCGCCAAATTATCTTTAACTACCTCCAAAACATTTTCCTTAACCTTTTCGGGATTATCAAAATTATCCGTCAATGCTTGCACATCAGCGACCAAGACATAAGTATCGAACTCATCCTGCAACTGCACTCTATTAGACAGTGATCCAAAATAGTGACCCAAATGAAGTGGCCCAGTCGGCCTATCTCCGGTCAAAATTCTCTTTTTCATAGTCTTTATTGTACTTTAAAGCAATACTTATTCTCAAAAATGATTGAAAATTACGCCAAAAATTGAGAGAATGCCTCGGCACTTCAAATAAACAACTATTTCGGCGGCGTAGCTCAGTTGGTAGAGCACGGGATTCATAAACCCGCGGTCGTTGGTTCGAGCCCAACCGTCGCCACTAATTTTTCTTGGAATACAACTCTATATAACCACAGGTTGTGCACTTATACGCGACAATATCAGACGCATTTTTTAAACCCAAACCAAATCTTGTTATCTTCTCACCCCACTGCAAATTATATTTCTGCCAATCTTCAGATCGATCAGGTACAACCCCCTCTTCCATCTTTGATTTACACTTCGGACAAATTTTAGTTTTTTCCTCACTCATCTAATCAAATCTTAACAAAAAAAACCGACCCTTATTTAATTAGGGTCGGTTTTTACTAGTTGCGGCGCGTAGAGTCGAACTACGTATCTCCAGATTATGAGCCTGGCGTGTTCCCGGTACACCACACCGCTTTATGTGAGTTATTCTATCCGTCGCAGAATTCTATCACTTGAAGCTAATCTGGTCAATTAAAACAAATAATCAAGCCATTTTTTCCAATTAGGAATCTCCTCAGTTTTTACTTCAGCCTCAGGTGTAGCCTGCTCCTGCTTAAAAATCACTGTTGATTCTCCTGAAATTCCATATCCCAGCTTCTCTCTTGCCTCCTTTTCAATAAAAAAGTTAGTCTGCCTATACGCCTTTTCTTCCTTTAATTTAGCATTTTCAGCCTCAAGTTTTTGCACTTCCATCTGAGTCTGATCAATTCTATCCCCACTATCAAAAAACTCCAAAAATTGCCGAGTAAAAACAACTATCAACCACAGACCAAAGGCTATCATAAGTAATTGCAAAATCCATTTTGATCTCATATCTCCATTGTATCTTTTCAACACCAAACCTAAAAATCATCAGCTAAAACCATACTTGACAGTACTGTTATACATAAGCTACACTATCCCATAGTTCATCATGCCCCAGGGCAATCAAAGCTAATTTACCCTGAAATTTGATTATTATTTAAAAATTAATTATGGCCGCAAAATCAGACCCAATTGCCCTTAAAAATGCCCATCAAACATTTATTGACCACCTCAAAGGTAAAAACCGAGCTTCAGCCACGGTACTTGCCTATGGTAAAGATATTGAGCAGCTTGTAGCATTCTTGCAAGAACTCCAAAAAAACCACGTTCACGAAGTCTCCACTGCTGACATTAATGCCTTTTTAGCCAAACTCGGCAAAGAAGGATACACTCCAAAAAGCGTTTCTCGAAAGCTTAATTCAACCAAAACATTTTTCCGTTTTCTAAAAATTGAAGAAATCATCACAGACGACCCTTCTGCTATGGTCGCACACCCAAAATTTGAAACCAAACAGCCTCGAGTTCTCACACCGCTTGAATATCGCGCCCTACGCGACGCTGCACGCAGCGATGCCAGAATTTCAGCCGTAATTGAGCTTTTACTTCAAACAGGTATGCGCATTGGTGAACTTGCTAGAATCAGAATCGAAGATATCTTTCTTTCTGAAGGGAAAAAAGAAGGCAGAATCTACATTCGCCCATTTGAAGGCCACACTGAACGCACAATTCCTTTAAATTCTGCCGCTGAAGAAGCTGTCAAGCGTTATCTCAAAGAGCGTAAAGATGCTAAACCTGACGATAATTTATTTGTTACCAAAAACAACAAACCGCTTCTTATCCGCAATATTCGCACAGCAATCGATCGCTACTTCAAAAAAGCCGGCATTGCTCAAGCTAAGGTCAACGACCTACGCCACACTTGGGTACATCACCATCTCTCAAAAGGTACATCTGTTGTGCTTATTTCCAAACTCGCAGGACACAAAAGGCTCTCCACTACTGAAAGATATCTTGGTTTAATTGAACCAAAGAAAAATTCGGAAAAAGTTAAGCTAGAAGAGCTTTAAACAAAACTTCAGTCACTTTTCAAGCAAGTTTGTGGTTGTCTATTGGATAAAACTGCTACTTATCCTTCTTTCCTTTTGCTTTATCTAACTCAGAAGAAATCAGCCCATACCCAATAATTACCATAATCGGTATCAAAAATAGCCTCCAAAACCAGCTAAGGTAAAAAATCAAAAATAATCCACCTATCCCTGCTAAACCAATCATTGCAATAATCGTGTAACGTTTCAGCATATTTTTTTATTTCTAATATATTTGTTAACATTAATGATTGGCACCATGGATCAT
>CAYROP010000028.1:0-9117 GCA_964426075.1 uncultured Gammaproteobacteria bacterium
TGAAGATGCAGACTTGGGAATGAGAATTGCAAAACGAGGTTTTAAAACTGCTGTTTTAAATTCTGACACTATGGAGGAAGCGAATAGTAGTTTGCCAAATTGGTTCAAACAACGATCTAGATGGGTTAAGGGTTATATTCAAACTTATCTTGTACACATGCGATATCCAAGTCAGTTTTTAAGATCAAAAAATAAATCACATATTTTAACATTTCAACTTGTGATTGGAGGAAAGGTTTTGTCAATGTTAATCAACCCTTTTATGTGGTCTATTACACTTTCATATTTTATGTTCAAACCAATAATTGGTGATTCAATTGAGACACTGTTTCCAGGACCTGTTTTTTATATGGCTTTAGCATCCCTTATTTTTGGGAACTTTTTGTATCTTTATTACTACATGATTGGAGCAGCTAGGCGCGAGCATTGGGGATTAATTGTGTTTTCCTTTTTAGTTCCAATATATTGGTTATTTATGAGTATTGCGACATTTATTGCTGTTTTTGAATTGTTTGCCAAACCACATAAATGGAATAAGACAAAACACGGATTGCATTTAACTAAATAGGCTTGAATTTTGACTAGTATTGGTTGTTCATATAGGCTTAATGTAATGCCTAAACTTTTTCAGTTCGTAATTATCAGTGCTATTTTTGCCCTCTTTTTGTCTTTTGCATCATTTGTGTACGCAGCGCCTCCAACGGGGTTTCAAAAGACTACACTGGTCAGCTCGGGTCTTAATAATCCAACTGGGTTTGAGATATTACCAGATGGCAGGGTTTTTATTATTGAACAAACTGGGGCTATTAAAATATACAAAAATGGTCAATTATTATCGCAACCATTTGATGTTTTGCCAGCCAAAGGTGAAAATGATCGTGGATTACTAGGTATTGCTGTTGACCCCCTATTTGTTAGTAATAATTATTTGTATTTTAGATATGTTGGTCTTGATGACAAACACCATATCGTAAGATACGTTGCAAGTGGAGATATAGCAACGCAAAGCCCTACAGAAATATACTCAACTGACTATTTGCAGGCAAGTAATCACGCTGGTGGCTCTATACAGTTTGGACCTGATGAGAAACTATATGTTTCTTTTGGGGATAGCAATACTGGGTCTTCACAAGATTTGGGAACCGTAATTGGTAAGGTTATTAGAATTAATAATGATGGGACTATTCCTTCAGATAATCCTTACGTTGGTCAAAATGGGAAAAAACCAGAGATTTGGGCGTCGGGATTTCGAAATCCATTTAGGTTTCAATTCGATCATCCTACGAACAGACTTTTCCTGGGAGATGTGGGAAGCGAAAACTGGGAAGAAATAAATATTGTTAACGAAGGTGGTAATTATGGTTGGCCAGAGGAAGAAGGAGATTGTGGTAGTTGTTCATATGACAATCCGTTATATGCATATGAGCATGTGACTCCTAGTTTTTCAGTATCTGGAGGAATGGTTTATAGAGGTAATGTTTTTCCTCAGGAGTATCAAGGCAGCTACTTTTTTGGAGATTTCGCACAAGGGTTTATTAAAAGATTAACTATGGATTCTAATGGAAATTTTATTTCGGTATTTGAGTTTGATGACAGCGCCGGGAGTGTGGTTGATATGAGAACCGCACTTGACGGATCAATCTATTATTTAAATATTTTCCCTGGAAGTTTAAACAGAATTAGTTACAGTTCAGGTAATCAAATTCCAACATCTGTTTCTTTTGCAAATCAAACCTCAAGTTCAACAGCGCCGTTTACAGTTAATTTTAGTAGTAACGGTTCTAGTGACCCTGAAAATGTGCCCTTAAGTTATCTTTGGACATTTGGTGATGGAACGACAAGTACTCAAGCGAATCCACAGAAAACATTTGCAAATAAAGGTCAGTTTCAAGTTTTACTAAAAGTTTCTGATGGTGTACACAGCGCAACGGCAAGCCCTATAGATATAGTTGTTGGTACTCCACCAACTCTTAGTATTAACCTTCCAGCTGATGAATCAATGTATAAAGCAGGAGATA
The DNA here is from genome assembly GCA_964426075.1 of uncultured Gammaproteobacteria bacterium. Lineage (GTDB taxonomy): Bacteria > Patescibacteriota > Microgenomatia > CAYQLK01 > CAYQLK01 > CAYQLK01. The sequence goes on from CAYROP010000028.1 coordinate 2,019, forward strand.
CTATCAATTATTCAAGTACGGCAAAAAATAGTAATAATGAGGATTTACCGGATCCGGCTTTTTCGACTTTAATATTATTTCATCATAGTAGTCATACTCATCCATTTATTCCAGAAAGTGTTTCAAGAGCTGGTAGTTTTGTTATTCCGACCAGTGGTGAACCTGCAACTAATGTTTGGTACAAAATTACTGTGACTGTAACAGATTCTGATGGACTAAAGACCACAAAAAGTGTTGAAGTTCGACCTGAGGTCTCGAGCTATTCTATAACTGCTAACCCTAATGGACTTAGAGTTCTTGTTGATGGTATTCCAACTTCTGTTCCAGTTACTATACCCGCAGTGGTTGGATTTAAGCCAGTATTGTCCGGATATGATCAAACATTAAATGGTGTTGCGTATGAATTTGATAGTTGGTCTGATAGTGGTGCTAAGAGTCATGCAATAACTGTTGGAATAACGAATACTAATTACGCCGTTAATTATCGTACTATTCCACCGTTCAATGCTAGTTATTTTAATAATAAAAATTTATCTGGCTCTCCTGTTTTGAGTAGACTTGATCCTGTAATTGAATTCGACTGGGGAAGTAACGGAAGTCCAGATTCAAGTGTTAATATCGATAATTTTTCTGCGCGTTGGGTTAAGACCCAATCTTTTAATCAAGGAAGGTATAAGTTCGTAACTACAACTGATGATGGGGCGAGGCTGTATATTGATAACCATTTAATTATTAATAAGTGGCAAGACCAAGGAAGTACAAGTCATGAGGCAGTTGTTGATTTAAGTAATGGGCCACATGAAATAAAAATGGAATACTATGAAAGTGGCGGTGGGGCAAATGCATACCTTGAATGGGATAATTCTAATGATCCAGTTACCTATGTTATGCCTGCTCCAACAGTAACCCCTACACCTACTCCAACCGTGTCACCAACGCCAGTTGGTGGATATAATGCAGAATATTTTGACAATATTGGATTATCAGGACAGCCTAAATTAACAAGAAATGATACAGTGGTAAATTTTGTTTGGAATCACTTATCACCAAATACTTTAATTCCAAATGATAATTTCTCTGCAAGATGGACAAAAACCGAAGTTTTGTCAGAAGGTCTCTATGAAATCGCTGTAACAGCAGATGATGGCATTAGAGTTTTTGTAGATAATAATTTGATTATTGATAGATTTATTGACCAACCATCGACTACTTACGCGACAACCTTAGGTCTTGCAAGTGGAAGCCATGTTTTTAAAGTTGAATATTATGAAAGAACCGGTGGGGCTGTGGCTAAGTTTGATTATAAAAAGATTTCTGGTTATGATGCCAAATTTTGGAATACTACCCCACCTTATTCTCAACCCATAATTCCAAGTAGTCTTCCACATTACTCAACTAATCAAAATATAATAAAGAATTATTGGAATGGTTCTTCACCTGATTCATCAATTGGAAACGATCGTTTTGTTGGAGTTTGGACAAAAAGTCTTAAATTAGATTCAGGTAATTATCAGTTCGATACAATAAGTGATGATGGTGTTAGGGTTTTTGTTAATGACCAGTTAGTTATTAATCAGTGGAATGATCACGCGTCTACAGCACACTCTGTGGTAAAAAATTTACCTTCAGGAACTCATAATCTGAAAATTGAGTATTATGAAAATGGTGGAGGTGCTCTTTTAGAGTTTGGGTTTAAAAAAGTTCAAAATTTACCGATTAGTTTTAGTGCGGAATATTTTGACAATATGTTTTTAACAGGAGTACCAAAACTTACAAGAAACGATCAAAATATAAATTTTAATTGGGGTTCTAGTAGTCCTGATTTATCAATTCCAGAGAATAATTTCTCTGCTAGATGGACTAAAACTCAACCATTTGTGGCTGGAATATATACATTTACTATAAAAAGTGATGATGGAATAAGATTTTATATCGATAATCAACTAATCGTTGATGACTGGACAGATCATCCTACCAAAACGTACAACCCTTCGGTTAATTTAACTACCGGGAATCATGTTTTGAAAATTGAGTATTATGAAAGAGGTGGACAGGCTGTCGCTATTTTTGCTCAGAATTAAATAATAGATCCGGCATAGCTGGCTGTAACAATAATTCTTTTCGAATCCATAAAACCTGAACAGGTATAAATTGTCATAACTTTTTGATCTGATTCTAGAGCGACTTTAGCGTACTTTGCTGGCATTTCTGTGATTAGATCGATTGTAAAGGTTTTAATTTCACCACTAGCATATTTTAATTGGATTGAATCACCTCTTTTTACACTCTTAAGGTTACCCAGCAGATTTGACCAGTTATGTCCATAAAAAACGCTATTTCCTGTTTCTGAAGGCAAAACACTATCTGTTAGGTAAGTAACCCCGTTTTTGGTAGTTTCAAATTTGCCGTTTGTTTTGGAAGAAGGAATTATCGGCAAATTAACGTTAATTGAAGTAATTGTAATTGCTTGTGGATACTTGCTGTTAATTGATTCACTAGCCTCTGAGGGGTCAATACTGGTCGGAATTATTGTTTGAATATATAAACTAGTTCCAAAGAAAATTGAGATTAAACCAGCTATGATTAAACATTTTGAAAGAATGTTTTTCATTTTTGATTATTTAGAACAGAAATTATTGGTTTCGAGACTTTTTGATACTTAGTCCACCCAAAATTAATCCTAGTCCCAGCGTAATTAGTGCAACAATGTTAGTGATGTTACCTGTTGTTGCTACACCTAGTATTTCGCCACCACCAGTACCGTTGCCAAAATCATTATTTTTCGAGACTTCAGTGTTACTTACAGTACTTATTCCACCGACAGCGTTACAAGTGTAACCTTTGTTCATGGCTAAATATGGAGCTTTTTCTAACCCCCAAATTGAGCCATCAAGTACCAATATCCATCCTTGGTTAATAAATGATTGCACTTCGTTCTGAGTGAGATCTGAAACCTTGAACCAATTAGTTTGTATACCATTGCCCACTTCAGGACAAAAACACTGAGTGTATGATTTGTCGGAAATTGTGTAAACAGCGTCTCTACCTCTAAAAGTGCGACTATCCCCTACTATTCCATGAATACCGGTCTCATATTTGACTTTAAGGCCTGCATTGGGGTCAAAACAATCAGTAAATGGAGGTAAAGTTACCGCAAAAGCTGTGTTCGCAAAAGGAACTGACAAAGTGATGTTAGCTGCCAGAGCTAAAATTATTTTTTTCATAATTTTTACTACTCGGGCAGTAGAAATATATTATAGGGTGGAATTATACTCATTTTATTGAATATGTCAACCCTCTAGTATTTACTCTGATGTTGGAATCTATGCTACGATTTTAAACACAAAAAAATCCCTCAACGGGATAAATATACCCTATATTATATCATAAAATGTTTAATTTTTCAACATGGTATAAAATTAAATAATGATTAAAGATAGAATTTTTGGACAAGAAGAAATAGCTTCGATGAAGCCTGATGAGGAATATAAAAATTGTCGAATTTCAGGATTAACTTTGAATGATTTAGACTTGTCAGGGTCGAAATTTGATAACTGTAGCTTCCATAGCTCTAGTTTAATAGGTGCCAAATTAAATGATTGTGAATTCGTGGACTGTGATTTAAGTAATGTTAATTTAGCAAATGCAAATTTATTTTCTTCTTCCTTTTTGGGTTGCAAGTTTCTTGGAGTGGCGATGATAAATAATACAAATATTACGGCATCTGTTTTTGAAAAATGTGTGCTTGACTATACACAATGGCGCGGAATGGATTTATCTAATATGGATTTATCTAACTCCTCACTGCGTGGGGCTGATTTTGGAGCATGCAATCTAGCGAGAGTTAATTTGACAAACTGTAATTTGTTAAATTGTATATTTGAATACGCGAAGTTTGACCAAACAGATTTGAGAGGATCATCTCTTGACGGCTTAGATTTGAATAACAACATTCGTGGAGTGATTATTTCGACTAAACAACTAGTTGGATTGGCTGAAAACGCTGGTATAAAAATTATGGATTCTTAAAAGTGAAATATGTTAATATGGTCCTATAATGAAATTATCTAATGTTATCGGACATTTTTTAAATAAAACATTTTATATTGTACTAGTAGTATCACTACTTTTATTAAATGTGGTTCCAGTACAAAATGTTTTAGCTGCTCCGCCAAACAATTTTCAAACAACACAAATAATTGGTTCTGGGCTCACGAACCCTACAGGGTTTGATATTGCACCAGATGGAAGAATATTTGTTCTGAATCAAGGTGGACAAGTAAGGATTTATAAAAATGGTCAATTGCTTTCTAGTCCATTTGTTACATTGCCTACGAGTTTGGCAGGTGGAGATTTAGGTTTGTTAGGCATCGCTTTTGATCCTGATTTTCATATCAACAAATATGTTTATTTTTATTACACGTCCAATGACGGTCACAATACTGTAGCTAGGTATGATGCGACTAATGATGTGGCATTCCCTAGTCATTTAATTGTCTATCATTCTGAAGCTGATACTCAAGAATATCACGCTGGTGGAACAATCAGATTTGGTTCTGATAAAAAACTTTATCTCTCGATTGGTGACGATTTGTATCCAGCAAATTCACAAGATTTATCTAATCCTAAGGGTAAAATATTGAGATTAAATAAAGATGGTTCGATACCGCAGGATAATCCTTTTGTTGGTCAATCGGGAAAAGATGAGGCTATTTGGGCTTATGGATTCCGAAACCCTTTTAGAATGCAGTTTGATCAGAACGGAAAATTATATGTTGGTGATGTTGGCGAGAAGGCATTCGAAGAAATAAATGTGGTAACTAAAGGGGGAAATTATGGTTGGCCAACTTGCGAAGGGTCATGTTCTAACCCGGGAATGAAAAATCCTCTTTATCAGTACTCACATAACGGTTCAAGTAATTCGGTTACTGGTGGTTTGGTATATAACGGGTCAATGTTCCCTTCTGAATATCAAGGAAGATATTTTTTTGGCGATTATGGACGCGGCTTTATTAAAAATTTAACCCTAGATGGTTCAGGAAATTTTGTAGCAGTTAATGATTTTGATAGTTCTGCTGGGACGGTTGTCGATATGAAGCAGTCAGGTGACGGATCTATTTACTATTTAACTATATTCCCTGCAAGATTATTTCAAATTACTTATTCAACTTCAAATCATGTCCCTATAGCAAAATCTTCAGCAAATGTTACCAGTGGCCCGAATCCTTTGACTGTTAATTTTTCGTCTAATGGGAGTAATGACCCAGATGGTTCAAGTCTTAGTTATAACTGGAATTTTGGGGACGGCACTAGCTCAACTTTGGCAAATCCTACAAAAATTTTTACAAATCCTGGGACTTTTACGGTTAATTTGACTGTTTCAGATGGAATATTACAGGCTCAAGCATCTCCAGTTGTGATTAGCGCAGGGACGCCTCCAACTTTAAATGTAAGTTCACCAATTAATAATTCTCAATATCGTGCTGGCGATACGATTGTATATAGTGCAACTGCTACAGATTCTGTTGGGCAAGCATTGCCAGACAGTGCATTTACTGTCGAGATTCAGTTCCATCATGACACTCACATCCATCCGTTTTATGGTCCAATCACTGGTAGCAAATCAGGGCAATTTGTAATTCCAGATACTGGACATAATGCTACAGATACATGGTATGAAATTATTGTTTCGGCTGTTGACAGTAATGGCCTTGTAAAAGTTAAAAGTACTACTATTGTTCCACAAATTGTAGACATTACTTTAGCAACTAATCCATCAGGACAAAAAGTTATTGTTGATTCACAGGTTTATTCAACACCACAGACGATACAAAGTGTGGCAGGGTTTAAAAGAGAATTGAATGTAACACCAATGCAATTGATTGCTGGAACATATTATCAGTTTGATAATTGGTCAGATGGAGGAGCTTTGAAACACTACTATAAAACACCTAATACAAATTCCACAGTTACTGCTAATTTAAAATCTACCCCTCCATTTAGTGCTAGCTACTTTAATAATAAAAATTTAAGTGGAAATCCTGTGTTAACCAGAAATGAAGGTATGATTGACTATGATTTTGGCGATAACTCTCCAGCAAGTGGAATAAACACAGATAATTTTTCGATTAGATATGTCAAACAACATTATTTTCAAAGTGGATCGTATAGGTTTGATACCTTAAGTGATGATGGTGTGAGGTTGTTTATTGATGGAAATATTTTGATTGATAAGTGGATTGATCAGGGATCTACTCCATACTCAGGCAATATTGATTTGAGTGAAGGTAATCATGAAATTAAACTTGAATATTTTGACTCAGGTGGAGGTGCAAATATAACACTCAATTGGGATATGCAAACAAGTGGTGTAGTTCAACCACCTAGTGGACAATCAGTTAGTTCTTTTAGCCTTATAAATGCAAATACCGATCAGGTAATTAGCGGTTATGAGCAGTTAGTTAATGGAGCAACATTGACTCTATCAAGTTTGCCAACGACCAGCCTAAACATAAGAGCTAATACCAATCCGTCAATCGTGGGTAGCGTAAGGTTCGGTTATGACGGAAATAATAATTATCAAACCGAAACTAATTCACCATATGCACTCGGGTCTGATGACAACGGAAATTATTACCCTTGGACACCGACTGTTGGTTCTCATACAGTGACTGCCACTCCGTACACTGGTTCTGGTGGCTCTGGAACGGCTGGTACACCACTATCCCTGAATTTTGTTGTTGCAGGTGGTCCAACACCCACCCCCACAGGACAATCTATAACATCATTTAGTCTAATTAATGCAGATAATGATCAAGTCATAACCGGATTTAATACGATTGTTTCCGGGTCGACAATTAATTTGAGTGAGCTTCCAACAAGAAATTTGAATGTTCGTGCGAATACATCGCCTGCAATTGTTGGTAGCGTAAGGTTCGGTTATGACGGAAATAATAATTATCAAACCGAAACTAATTCACCATATGCACTCGGGTCTGATGACAACGGAAATTATTACCCTTGGACACCGACTGTTGGTTCTCATACAGTGACTGCCACTCCGTACACTGGTTCTGGTGGCTCTGGAACGGCTGGTACA
>CAYROP010000028.1:9217-10618 GCA_964426075.1 uncultured Gammaproteobacteria bacterium
TACAGTGACTGCCACTCCGTACACTGGTTCTGGTGGCTCTGGAACGGCTGGTACATCTTTATCTATTAATTTGGTGATAAGTGAAGGAGGTGTGACTCCTACTCCGACACCTACCCCAACACCCTCCGGTCAGACTGTAACATCATTTAGTCTAATTAATGCAGATAATGACCAGGTAATTTCGACTTTTTCCACGATAAATAATGGAGCAATTATTAGTTTGAATAGTTTACCAACGAAAAATTTAAATATAAGGGCTAATACCAATCCATCAACGGTTGGTAGTGTAAGGTTTGGTTATGACGGAAATAATAATTTTGGCACGGAAAATAACGCTCCGTATGCTTTTGCATCTGACGATAATGGAAACTATTATCCTTGGACTCCGACTGTTGGTTCTCACACATTGACTGCCACTCCATATAGTGGTCAAAATGCTAGTGGATCTGTTGGTACTGCCTTATCGATTCAAATAACAATTAATAATTAGATATTTTGTGCAAAAAGATCATTAATTTTGCGGACTGTATTACAATTTCGAATTGTCATTTCTTTATAGTACTTGGATCCAACAAGCTTAAGTAAGCCACTTTTGTTGATGTTTTTCCGATCTATCTGCCAGATTACAGCGCCTGACAAGTATTGGAGATTATCGATACTGGATACAGGGTTAAGTTTTTGAATTATTTCCGGATTATCTGAGTTTTCCCAAAGGAACATAATGTCACATTTACAATCTTTGTCATTTGTCCAGCTATCAGGAAGATTTTTAACAATATTACTAATTTGGATTTTAGTACGAATTAATACTTTAATGTTTAATCCAAAGTCAGAAATTATTGTTTTTTCAACTTGATTTGATAGTTCAGAAATGTTTTTGGAGTCACTTTCAAAAATCACATTGCCAGAGTTAATGTATGTTTTAACGTTTGTAAAATTTTGGTTTTCAAATGAAATTTTTAACCGTTTCATGTCGATTTTGTTATTACCACCGACATTTATTCCTCTAAGAAGTGCTACATACTGCATAGACTAACTTGTTTCTAAAAGAACGCCATTTTTAGATATAGAAGGGTCTGTACACATTGCCCTATTAAAGCAACATGGTCTTTTCATTCCTGATTTTAGTTTAGAACAGGCGGTTTCAATTCTTTTTTTACGTGTATCAGTATTTTTTGTTGAATTAATCCATCGAATCCAATCCCAGCGTGCAATTGGTGTGGTGCTTAACCAGATGTTACGAGCTTGAAGATTATTTGAAAGAGCAGTTTTTAAATCATTTGGTATTTCTGGTTCAGGCCAGTCACTTACTGGTTCGAATGTGATTTTTACCCTATCCCCTGCTTTTGCCTTTATTGATTGTAATGTGGTTGGGTTAATTTTGAACCAATGACTTCCTTT
>CAYROP010000029.1:0-10451 GCA_964426075.1 uncultured Gammaproteobacteria bacterium
TTCAGATCATCAAAAACAGCCCTGCCAGTTTCAGTGTTACCCCAATACCTATAAAACATCATCGCCCCAATAATTAGACCGATAATCACATACCAAAAATTGACAAAAAAGTCAGAAATACCAATCAAAATCAATGTAGGTAATGGAAGAGCAGCATCAATATCTTTATACAAATCAGCAAGCTTTGGAATCACAAACACCATCATCACAAACATCACAACAAACATCAAAACCAGTAAAATCACCGGATACAACAAAGCGCCCTTTACTTTACTGTGAAAACTTCTCGATTTTTCCAAAGAATCAGCCAGCCTTAAAAAGATCTTGTCAATCACACCGCCGGCTTCTCCAGCTTTAACCAAATTAACATAAACTCTCCCAAAAACATCGGGGTGTTTTGCCATCGCCCCACCCAAACTAGTTCCACCCTCAACATCTTTACCAACTTGATCCAATACATCTGCAAAGTGTGTATTCTTCGTCTGTTTCTTCAAAATATTCATACTCTCAGCAAAAGGCAAACCAGCGTTTACCATACTAGATAATTGGCGAGTAAAAATCGCCACATCACCCTCGCTTACCTTGCCAAATAAATTACCAAAAGAAAGGTTGCTAAACGCACCTTTTTTGTTTTCTGTGATTGTTATTGGAGTCAAGTTGTTTTGCCTAATAACATTCAGCGCCTGATCAACATTACTAGCCTCAACAGAACCTTTAACTGTATCGCCATTTACTGCTTTAGCTGTATATAAAAAATTAGCCATTAATTTTTATTAAACTCCTCTAACTAATCTCATTAACTGATCTGGTCTGGTAGAGTAGGAAAGTCCGACCTCTTCCGAAATCCTGCCGGCCTTAATCAGGGTCGCAAGAGATGCATCAAGAGTCACCATTCCTTGCTCACTCGAAGTCTGCAAAGCAGAGTCGATCTGATGAGTTTTACCTTCACGAATTAAATTTCGAATAGCCGGAGTACCAATCAAAATTTCAACAGCCGGAACTCGTCCACCGCCCAAAGCCGGCATAAGTCTCTGCGAGACAATTCCCGCGAGTGTATTACTTAGCTGAATTCTAACCTGCTCCTGCTGATTCTCTGGAAATACATCAACTATTCTATCGATGGTCTGTGAAGCCGAATTAGTATGAAGCGTAGCAAAAACCAAATGTCCGGTTTCGGCAATTGTTAATGCGGCAGCAATCGTTTCATAATCTCGCATTTCTCCAACCAAAACCACGTTTGGATCTTCTCTCAAAGCTGATCGCAAAGCAATATCCCAAGAATGAGTATCGAGGTGCAATTCTCTTTGCGAAACCAAAGCTCGACCTCTTGGATACACATATTCGATCGGATCTTCAATTGTCAGAATATGCATTGGGTTTTCGAGATTAATTTCGTTAATTATTGAAGCTAGTGTTGTCGACTTACCATGCCCAGTCGGACCAGTCACCAGTACAAACCCTTGTCGCATTTTGGCAAAATTATGCAAACTCTTTGGTAGCTGCAAATCTTCGATTGTTTTAATATTTGAAGGAATTAACCTTAAAGAAGCTGACAAATAACCCTTTTGATAATAAGCATTAACCCTAAACCTAGCCACATCCCCAAGTCCGAAAGAAAAATCCAACTCTTTGTTAACCAAAATCAACTCTTTTTGTTCAGATGTAAGTAAGTCAAAAATAAGTGTTTGAGCAGCCTCCAGTGACAAAATCTCCTCACCAGGAATTGCCGTCAAATCGCCATCAACACGATACATTGGCGGCTGGCCAACTACTAGATGCAAATCACTAGCATCTTTTTTAATTACTGTCTCCAAAAGTTGTTGTATAGTCACCTAATTTTTCCTTTCTTTTTTATTTTTTTATTCTTGAGCCACCCTCAAAACTTCTTCTATTGTGGTAATACCTTCAACCACTTTTAAGTATCCATCTTGCTTCATAGTCACCATTCCGTCCTCAATAGCCTGTCTTTCTAAAGCTTCACTTGTTTCACGTTCCAAAATTAATCTTCCTATCTTTTCATTTAAAATCAAAACTTCATAAATTCCAATCCTTCCCAAATATCCCGTTCCATTACACTCCTCACACCCTTTGCCACGATAAAGAGACATCTGACCTTGGGCAATTTGTGCATCAAGTAGTTTTCCTAAAACAGTTTTTATATCAGTAATAATTTCTGGCACAGGTACATATTTTTCCCTGCAGGTTACACAAATCTTCCTAACAACCCTCTGCCCAATCACAGCAGTAATCGAGCTCGCAATCAAATATGGCTCAATTTTCATATCAAGTAACCTTGGCAAAGCACCTGAAGCGTTATTTGTGTGAACTGTCGAAAAAACCATGTGTCCAGTTAAAGCCGCCTGAACAGCCAAATCAGCCGTTTCTTCATCACGAATCTCTCCAACCATAATTATATTCGGGTCTTGTCTTAAAAAAGATCTTAAACCAGAAGCAAAAGTCAGTCCTGCTAAAGAATTAATTTGCACCTGATTAACTCCCGCAATCTGTTATTCAACCGGGTCTTCTAGTGTCAAAATATTAACCTTAGCCGTATTTAGTCTTGCTAGGGCTGAATACAGAGTAGTCGTTTTACCTGAACCTGTCGGTCCAGTAATTAACATAACCCCATGCGGCCTTGTCAGTTGGGTTTCTACATTTTTCAAAGCAGTTCCTCTTAATCCAAGCTCAGAAAGAGTAGGGATACCACCTGATTTTTTCAGTAACCTCATTACTACTTTTTCACCCCAAGTTGTTGGCAAACTAGAGACACGCAAATCAACCGCTTCTTGTCCACTTTCAAAATCAAATCTTCCATCTTGAGGAAGTCTTTTTTCGTCAATCTTTAATTTAGCCAAGATCTTAATACGCGCAACAATTGCTTCGTGAACTTTTTTCGGCAAAATCAGCTTTTCATGCAAAATTCCGTCAATTCTGTACCTGATCCTAACCTTGTCTTCCATCGGCTCAATATGAACATCAGAAGCCTTAATTTTTATTCCATACTCAAGTAGCTGAGACACAACTTTAGCAATAGGCGCATTGTATAGAGTCTCTGCTTTAACCTTCGTAACTCCAGATTCGGTCGAAATTACACTAGTGTTCGCTTCCTTCAAGACCTCGCCAATATCCCCAGTCAAACTTTGAGAGTAGGTAAGTTCAATAGCATCTTTTATCTCATTATGTCCAGACAAAAAGACCTTAATACCCATATTGGTCTTCTGTTCCAAAAACTTCACAACCTGAAGATTAAGAGGGTCATCTAGTGCAACCCACAAATCATTCAAATGTCTTTCAAAAGGAATAATTCCATACTGTCTAGCAACCTGCTCAGGAATTAGTGTCAAAACATCAGGGGATATAGTTTTACCAGCAATCTGAACATAAGGTACACCAAAAAGTATAGACTTAGCCTCAGCTACTTGCTGATCTGTAACAAGATTTTTCTCAATTAGTAATTCCTCAGCTTTTTTCCCGGTGGATACAACTTCAAGTTTAACTTGATCGTAGTCTTTTTTCTTCAAAACATTCTGATCTAACAGAACATCTTCAATTGTCGTAAGCGTCTTAGCTGGAGCTGATTGCGTCACTCCAACTACATTTGGGGCAGGTGCAGGCATATGTTTTATTGGTCAAATCTACTTAATCTCGAAGCTCCTATTATATTGGCCTTATTTTTAGTAACTTCTAAGTAAACCATTAACCTCTTAACATATAATATCCTTCATAGCTGACTTGCGTGTCAACACCAACTAACCAGTAAGGCTAAAGTAATAAACGCTAAATATATGGAAAAGCCAAAACACCTATATCACCAACCGCGCCTACTTATTGGGCAAAGGGAAAACCAACAGATACTCCAAATACTCGACCAACTCAAAATAAACCTCGATCTAAATAGTCCTGACTTTATTCGAATTACCCCAGTTAAAGAATTTTCCATCAAAGATTCAAGGCTAATTATTAAAAAATCTTCGCTTAGTCCACTGTTTTCCAAAAACAAAGTTATTTTAGTCGATAACTTTACCAATCCCTCTCATCAGGCCCAAAATAGTTTGCTTAAAATTCTTGAAGAACCACCACTTTCTACACTAATAATTCTTCTCTCTGAAACAAAAAACAACATCTTACCCACAATTCTTTCCCGTGTAATTACTATCGACTTTCACACTCAACCAATCCAAAAAACTGATCAAATAATTATAGAATCTTTTATTAATCAAATAACTTCAGACAAACTAAAACTAGGCGAAAAACTTTCACTTATTAGTAAAGCCAAAGAAGAGGAGTTAAAAACACTTATTACCGACCTTCAAATTACTCTTAATAAACCAAACCTTACCAAACCAGAACTCTTTTTGGTCAAATCACTGCTAGATATTAACAACCTCACCAAAATTAACGTCAAAAGCAGACTACTTCTAGACAATATTATTATTGCTCTGGATCAAATTGTAAAAACTCCCAAAAATTTATCTTAGAATTAATTGTTAATTATCCCATAGTATGGTATAATTTAGCCTCGGTACATTAAGATTCAAGTGAGGTAGATTTTGAGTGTTCAAACTCCAGACGAAGTCGCTGAAGCACTTCACGGCCTCGAGCCAGGATTTCTCCCGTTTCCGATCTTTACTCAAGTCGCAAGACTTGTAGTCACCCCTTGTTTGGAATTGGTGTGCTTTCGTGTTGCCCCAGACGGCAACATTCAAGTACTCCTGACCAAAAGGGGAGCAGATGATCCCAACTGGCCAAACCAGCTCCACAGTCCAGGCACGGTTATCCGTGCCACAGACGTAACCGAAAATGGCAGTTTCGATACCGCCACCAGTCGGGTTGTCCGCCAAGAACTTGGCAACATGGAACTCCGCACCAACCCCAAACTAGTCACGCACCTGTTCCATCATGTCAAACGTGGTGTAGAAATCGGGTTCGTCCATTGGACGGTTGTGAGCTCTGCTCCTGACCACTGCGAGTTCTACGACATCAACAAACTGCCCGACAACCTCATTGAACATCACCACAAGGTCATCGCTACAGCTCTTTCCGGCTATCGCGCCGAGTTCAGCGAAGCGGACCTTCTTCCGAGAGTGTTCGACAACTAAGAAAGTTGTCCAACACCAACTAACACCCGTTTAGATTAGTCCAAACGGGTGTTTTATTTAATCCCATAGTATTTGCATATTTAATTAAAAAATGATACAATTTCTCCCACGTACATTAAATTTGGGGGTAGTTTTGACTAAAAAATTCGATCCGAATGAAGTAGGAGAGTACCTAAGGAGTTTCCAAGGCGAGCTCCTTCCTGAACCAATCTTCTACGCCATCGCCGAAACCATGGCTCTGCCATATGTCGAACTCGTGATCTTCAATGCTCACGCACAACATCAACAGCAAGTACTCCTGACCAGAAGGGGAGAGAACGATCCATACTTTCCCAATCTTTGGCATGTTCCTGGTACCCTACTACAGTCAAGCGACGTTACCTTCCATGGAACCGATCTCGGAGTAGCCATCGCAAGACTGCTCAACGAGGAGCTTCAGGGATTGGAAGTGAAACATCTGACATTCTCTGGGTTTCATTTCCACAAGGTCGCCCGCGGGGTTGGACTGTCTTTGGTGCTCACAGCCCTTGCCGAAAACGAACCAAAGGCTGGACAGTACCACGGAGTCAACCACCTACCTGAAGACATGATCAAAGAACAGGCGGTCTTCATCCTCAAAGCTGTCCGCGATCACAAACCTTGGGAACGCCACCCGTAAACAGCCCACCAGTGACCCGTATTCTTAACCGAATTCGGGTCTTTTTTTATTATCAATTTGCCTTAAAGCTAAGGCCTATGCTAGAATCTTTTAGTTTCAATCGAGGCTAAAATACACATTGAATCATCACTAAAAATCTACAAAATTCATGGCTGACCAATCCACATACGAAGCAAAAGATATCCAAGTCCTTGAAGGACTAGAGCCAGTACGAAAGCGTCCCGGAATGTACATCGGATCAACCGATGAGCGAGGTTTGCACCACATGATTGTTGAGGTCGTAGATAATAGTATTGATGAAGCCTTGGCTGGTTTTGCTTCTGAAATTTCTGTTGTGGTTCACAAAGACTCCTCAGTTACCGTTGCTGACAACGGTAGGGGAATTCCAGTCGATATTCATCCCAAAATGAAAAAATCGACCCTTGAGGTCGTTATGACGGTTCTGCATGCAGGGGGTAAATTCTCTGAAGGCGCCTACAAAGTTTCTGGTGGGCTACACGGTGTCGGAGCTTCAGTTGTTAATGCCTTAAGCGAATACCTTCGAGTTGAAGTCAAACGAGACAACAAAGTCTATGTCCAAGAATACACACGAGGCAAGCCCAAAAAATCCGTCGAAGTTGGGGAAGAGAACAAGGAAACATCGGCCAAATTAGCTGGTCGTAAAACCGGCACCAAAACCACCTTCAAACCAGACCCACAAGTATTTCCAGTGACTGAAATATCATTCAAAAGAGTCAAAGACCAAATTAGAGAACGAGCTTATCTCGTTCCAAATATCTATTTTCACCTTCACGACGAGCGTAATGGAGCGGAATATCACTACTTTTTTGATGGTGGAATTAGATCACTCATTAGGTCACTAAACCGAAACAAACAAATCGTCAACGACCCAGCCTTTTATGTCTCCAAAGAAACCGATGGTATTACTGTTGATGTCGTAATCCAGTACAACCAAAGCTTTGCAGAAACCGTCGAGAGTTTCGTCAATGTCATACGCACACCAGAAGGCGGAACGCATGTAACAGGTTTTAGAATGGCATTAACTCGCGCCGTCAATGATTACGCCAAAGCCAAAGGATTCTTAAAAGAAAAAGATCTCGCCTTAACTGGTGACGACATGAAAGAAGGTCTAACAGCAGTCGTTGCTATCCGAATGAGTTCAGAAGGACTGCAATTCGAAGGTCAGACAAAAAGCAAACTAGGCAACTCTGAAGTTCAACCAATTGTTCAAAACGCAGTTAAATCAGGCCTTGAAGAGTACTTTGAAGAAAACCCACGCGAAGCCACCAATATAATGGGTAAAGTAATTTTGGCCGCCAAAGCCAGAATGGCTGCCCGTGCCGCCAAAGAAGCTGTGCTTAGAAAAGGTGCACTCGAAGGCATGACCCTCCCAGGCAAACTTACCGATTGTCAAGAAAAAGATCCCGCAAAATGCGAACTATATCTAGTCGAAGGAGACTCCGCTGGCGGAACCGCCAAAGGTGGACGTGATCGAAGATTCCAAGCAATTTTGCCACTTAGAGGCAAAATCCTAAACACCGAACGTGCCAGACTTGACAAAGTTCTAGAATTCGAAGAAATCAAAAACCTCATTATTGCTCTCGGCACTGGCATTGGCGATACATTCAATATTGAAAAACTTCGTTATCACCGAGTAATGCTTATGACCGACGCTGACGTCGACGGCGACCACATCAACACTTTGCTTTTAACATTTTTCTATCGTTATTTACCCCAAATTGTCGAAAGCGGATATGTTTACATTGCCCAACCACCCCTTTACAAAGTTTCAGTCGGACAAAAATTTGATTACGCCTATAACGAAGAAGAAAAAGACAAACAAGTTAACAAACTTAAATCCGAAGGCAAAAATCCTTCCATTCAGCGATACAAAGGTCTAGGAGAAATGAATGCCGAACAGCTTTGGGAAACAACTCTTAACCCCGAACATCGTGTTGTTAAACAAGTAACTATTGACGACGCAGCTGAAGCTGACGAAACATTTAATATGTTAATGGGAGACGAAGTCCCTCCTCGTAAGAGGTTCATCCAAAGCCACGCTAAAATGGCAACACTTGATATTTAATAAAAACTAAAATGGCAGAAAACACCGTAACTGATATTAATTACATCGGGCAAGTCATCCAAAGTGGCATTGTCGCAGAAATGAAACGCTCATACCTCGACTACGCAATGAGTGTTATTGTTGCTCGCGCTTTACCTGATGTCAGAGATGGTCTCAAACCTGTTCAGAGACGCATTATTTACGCAATGTACAAAGTCGGCCTTAGCCACACAGCACACTACTCCAAATGCGCTAAAGTTGTCGGAGAGGTTCTTGGTAAGTACCACCCACACGGAGACAGCCCCGTTTACGAAGCCCTCGTCAGAATGGCACAGGACTTCTCCTTGCGCTATCCATTAATTGATGGCCAAGGCAACTTCGGTTCCATTGACGGAGACCGAGCAGCTGCTATGAGGTACACAGAATGTCGTATGGCCTCAATTGCCAGCGAGCTTTTGCGTGACATGGACAAAGACACTGTTACTTGGGGAGATAACTTCGACGGTACGCTCAAAGAGCCTAATCTTTTACCTTCAGTTATTCCTAACCTTCTACTTAATGGTGTCAACGGTATTGCTGTTGGTATGGCAACTTCAATTCCTCCCCACAACCTATCTGAAGTAATTGATGCAACCGTTCACTTAATAGAAAATCCTGAAGCTTCCGTTGAAGACCTTCTTCGTTATATCAAAGGACCAGATTTTCCAACCGGCGGAATTATCTATGATCAAGCAGAGATAACAGCCGCTTACGCAACCGGTCGTGGCCGAATCATAACCAGAGCCAAAGCCGACATCGAAGAACGCAAAAACGGCAAATTCCAAATAATTATTACCGAGCTTCCTTACCAAGTTAACAAATCCGTCCTTATTCAAAGAATCGCCGATCTCGTCAGAAACAAAAAGATCCAAGGTATTGCTGATTTACGTGATGACTCCGATCGCAAAGGTATGCGTATTACGATCGAGCTAAGACGCGACGCCAAACCTCAATCTACACTCAACAACTTATTTAAGCTTACGGCAATGCAACAGAACTTCTCAGTTAATGCTGTAGGACTTATTGACGGTGTCCCACAAACAATGACGCTCAACATTATGTTGTCTGAGTTCATTAAACATCGCCAAAATATTATTACTAAACGCAGCGAATTCGACCTCAAAGCAGCAAAGGCTAGAGAACATATCCTCGAAGGACTTAAAATCGCTGTCGATAATATCGACGAAGTAATTAGAATCATCCGCGCCGCTCCCGACGCTGATACCGCCAAAGGTCAATTAATGACCAAATTCAAACTCTCCGAACTCCAAGCCGTAGCCATCCTTGATATGCAGCTTAGAAGACTGGCAGCTCTTGAACGACTAAAGATCGAAGAGGAACTCAAACAAGTCCGAGAAATGATCGCTTACTTAGAAGATCTACTAGCTCACCCAGAAAAGATCCTTCTCGTTGCCAAAAACGAACTCCTTGAAATCAAAGAAAAATATGGTGACGCCAGGCGTACCAAAATCGTCAAAACCAAAATTGGCGAATTCTCTGAAGAAGACTTAGTTGCCAACGAACCAACAATCGTAACTATTACTCAAACTGGTTATATTAAACGCCAACTTCCTAGCACCTTCAAAACCCAAAGGCGAGGAGGCAAAGGTGTTAGTGGGATCACCACCAAAGAAGAGGACGTAGTCTCACACTTGATTCGTTGTCAGACTCATGACTCTTTAATGTTCTTTACTAATCGTGGTCGTGTTTTCCAACTCAAAACTTACGAAGTTCCTGAGAGCTCAAGAGTCGCAAAGGGTCAGGCAATTATCAATCTTATTGATATCGAACAGCGCGAAGAAATCTTGTCGATTCTTCCGATTGCCAAAGCCACCCCACCAGACGCAAACGTTTTACTTGTAACCAAAAAAGGTGTAGTCAAAAAAACTGCCATCGAAAAATTCAATAACATCCGAAAAACAGGAATTATTGCAATTAACCTCGACAATGGTGACGAACTTCGCTGGGCCAAACTTACAAGCGGATCAGACTATATCCTCATTGTTTCAGACAATGGTCAGTCAATTAAATTTAATGAAAAGAACATCCGCTCTACTGCGCGCGACACTCGTGGCGTTCGAGGTATTAACCTCAAAGTCGGCGGTTCAGTTATTGGACTAACTGTTGGGCATGTCGATAATGATCGGGACGAACTCTTAATTGTTACCGAAAACGGCTTTGGCAAAAAATCGCTTGCCACTGCTTGGACAATGCAGGGTAGGGGCGGTAAAGGTGTTAAAGCTGCCAATATCACCACCAAAACCGGCAAAATTGTTTCAGCCGAACTAATTAATGCAAAGGATGAATCGCTAGTCCTTACCTCCAAAAAAGGGCAGATTATTAGACTCCCGCTCAAAAACATCCCCAGACTCGGCAGAGACACTCAAGGAGTCACGCTCATGAGATTTAGCAAAAGCGGTGACACTGTTTCAGCTGCTACCACTATAGCCAAAGAAGAAGACAGCGAAAACCCAAGTACCAACAAAATTGGCAAAACCGTCTCATCTGGCAAACCTTCTACCAAATCAAATAAAGTAAAACCCAAATCCAAAAAAGGAGTAGGGGAGTCAGAAGAAAAATCTGAAGAAAC
>CAYROP010000030.1:0-9214 GCA_964426075.1 uncultured Gammaproteobacteria bacterium
ATTAGGCGGATTAAAGAAAGGTTTAGTCAGAGTGGAGTACCAAGTCGGAATTGAGGAGGATGTAAAAACAGAGCCTATTGCTCCTGCTGAGAGAGATATAAGTATTGAGAGCGCTAGTTTTGGATAATTAATTTTCATAGAGTATTAAATTACAAATTTTGGCGGAGAGGGAGGGATGTTGATTTTTATAAAAATCAAGAATAGTTACAGGTATTATTGAAATCGTTGTTTCAATAATCTTTAACTATGAACGAACCTTGTTGGGTTCTCTGATTACTCCTCCCATTGTTTTTGACACGACTTATTGAAAGTCTTGTCAAAAAGAGCGGAGAGGGAGGGATTCGAACCCTCGGTAAGGATTAACTCCCTACAGCGGTTTAGCAAACCACCGCACTAGGCCACTATGCGACCTCTCCATAAATTAAATCGAAAAGGTTGAACAAGAATCTAAAATAAAATTTTTGATTCTTCTGCGACCTCTCCAGAGCTTGTATATTCTACCTGACTTAGGTTCAGAGTAAAAGCGATTTGTTTGATAGAATACTTATTATGAAAATATCTGCCGTTGGGGTGAGTAGTAGTGATATTAAGAAAACCGTAGAGTTTTATTCAATATTAGGATTTGATTTTTCGGAAGCGGATTTGAGTCAAGACCATGTTGAGCCGGTAACACCGGAAGGTTCGGCGAGACTGATGATAGATAGTAATCAAATGATTAAAGATATTTTTGGTCAGGAGCCAGTGCAAGGGAATCATTCGACTTTTGCAATTGAATATTCAAGCGTTGGTGAGTTAAATAGTGTTGCGGATAAGTTAACCAAAGCAGGTTTTGTATTCAAAAAAGAACCTTGGGATGCGTTTTGGGGACAGAGATACGCAATTATTGCGGACCCCGATGGATGTTTGGTAGATTTGTACGCACGATTGTAAAAATAAAAAATTAACTATAGAAAGGTTAGAAATATATGTCAGTAAAGAAAGTATTTACAGAAGAACAAGCTAAAACTCTTGGTGAAAAACTAGGTTTGGCTTGGGATAAGTTCGATGTGGAACAGTTTAGGATGGGACTAGATGTCGAACTGGAACATGGTTGTGCGGACCTGCTAACTAATGTGACGGATGATGATGAGTTGGCTACAGCTAAGATTGCTCTGGCTCATCTGAATGAATTCCCTGATTATTACACTAGGTTGTATGTAATGGAAGAAGAGGCAGAAAAGTACTGGGAGGAACGCAACAAAACCAATGAATAATGTTATTTTTATAGTTACTCGCTTAAATTCTTTCGTAATTTCGGCCAGCTCATTACTCAATCAGTTTAAGCTACGTCCTGCGTTTCGTGAAGCACGAAACTTGGAAGAAGAGGCCGAAGCGTATTGGGAAGAACAGAACAAATTAAATAATTAATCAAAGTGGCAGAAATAATAATTCTTGTTGATCAGGATGATAATCAAATAGGTACTGGTGAAAAAATGGAGGTTCATCGCGCGGGCAAACTGCATAGAGCCTTTAGTGTGTTTGTTTTTAATAATCGAGGTGAAATGTTGTTACAGAGGAGGGCACTAACCAAATATCATTCTGGTGGGCTGTGGACCAATACTTGCTGTAGTCACCCAAGACCAGAAGAAAAGACAATGGATGCGGCTAGAAGGAGACTAATGGAAGAGATGGGGTTTGTATGTGAACTTAAAGAGGTTGATTCTTTTGTTTATAAAACAGAGTTTGAAGGTTTGTTTGAACACGAATTTGATCATGTTTTGATTGGTAAATATGAAGGAGAAATAAAAGAGAACAAAGATGAGGTGGAGGAGTGGAAATGGATAAGTCTTGACGAGCTAGGTATTGATGTAAAAAATAATCCAGATAAGTACACTTCGTGGTTTAAGATAGCTTTAGAAAGGTTAGATTTTCAGGAATTGTTAGCTAAATAATTTCACACAAAAACAGGCAAGAAAAAGCCCGCTTGTTGTGCAAGCGGGCTTGTGGTTTGACGGCTTTTGACCGAGAAAGAGGTGTTTGATGGCTTAACTGTCCAAGCTTAACGGATAGGTCCGTTGGCTAGAGCGAGAGCTTGGCTGAAGCGATCGTGACACTGTTTCTCTGGTTTGAGCCAGGGTGTTGCGACGAATTTCTTCGACAGGCGGGTTGAGGTGGTAGCGAGCGCGCAGATGCGCTAACCCTACCTCTACGGGCAGTCGAGGTCGTCTTAGATCTGCAGGACGAAGGCGGCCGGTTTGGGCTGCCACGCCTGGTGCACCGAACTCGAAGGGGAGCCGCGGGCGATCGTGCGGCCGTGTTCGTTGTTCGTGTGATGGAGGAGTTCCGATTCGCGGGAAGTCGCGGGTGCGGTGATGCGACTGACGGCGAAGTCATAGGTCTTGGCGATCGGTGCGATGATCGGGTATGCGAACCCTGCTCCGATGCTACGTGCCGACGAACTGATGCGAGCGCTGGCGCCGAGGACGGTGCGAGCGAAGTATGACATGACCGAGATGGCTCCGACGACGACCTTCAGGGAGAAGTGTGCCGAGGAGTAGGTAGCGCCTTTTGCACGGGTGAGGACCGGATAGGTCTTGTGCGTGAGGGCGTTTGCGATGGTCCAGATCGTCGTCGTGACGAAGTTCCGCGTCGGGGTCGTCTGCGTGGCGATGGCCGAGTGCGATGCACGTTTGAGGCCGAATCGTTTGCTTATCCCCGTGTTGTCGTCGATGTGTGAGGCCGAGTGGTAGAGCGAAGCGCCGGCGATACCGCGAGACGTCCTCGACGGATGGCGAATGCCGGGGTAACCGCGCTGGCCCATTTCCTGGCGTCTGATGTACCGAGGGCTGGCGTTTTCGACGAGCGGGCCCATGTTGGCTACTCGAAGAAGGACCACGAAAGCAACCGTGACGGCGACGAATGCCCAGAACTCCATTGGTGGGGACTGGGCTGCGGTGTTGCCGATGGTCGAGGCGACGGAGTCGGTGATGCCGAAGAAGAAGTTCGCGACGTCGGTGACCGCACTGGAAGTGCTGCCGCGTATGTCGGGAAGGTTCGTGTTCGGAGTCGAGAGGTCGTTGGTCGAAGGCGAGATTGCCTGCGAATCAGCTGGCTCAGGGAGACTGGCCGCCGAGGCGCTTGACCATTGGGTTGCGAGCGTTGCGAGGACGGCGAAGGCAGCGACGATAGCGAGGAGCCATGCGATGCGTTTGCCGCCGACCGTTTGAGCGATTTCTTTGCTCAATAGTTCGGTCCTCCTTTTGAGGGAGTTTGGCTTGGGCTTAGACCCTTATGGTTAAAGGGAGTAAGCTGTGCTGCGGTGACAGATGAAAACTGCGGAACATGTATTGTGGCTACCCAAGATTGGGTAAACCGAAATTCCTCCTTTAACTGGTTAAAGTACGACACTTTTCACTGGCTGTGAAATTGATGTCTAGCTAAATTGTACACCTAGAACGCAAGTTTTTGGGCTGCTGCAATAAGATAGGTTAAAAATTAATGTATTAAAACATTCAGAATGGCTTTGTTTTTGGGTAATTTATGGTAATAGTGTGATATATTCCTAGTCATGATTGACCAAGTTGATCAAGTAAAAGATAGATCGGATATTGCGGAAATTATCAGTGGTTATGTGCAATTAAAAAGCGCTGGTAGGAATATGAAAGGATTATGTCCATTCCATGGAGAAAAAACTCCATCGTTTATGGTGAATCCTGAAAGAGGTACTTGGAAGTGTTTTGGTTGTGGTGAGGGTGGAGATGTTTTTACTTTTTTGGAAAAAATCGAAGGTTTGGATTTTGCTGAAGCATTAGAAAAGCTAGCCAAAAGAGCAGGGATTGTTTTGGAAAAGAAATTCAGTGGACAAAAGGACAAACAAAAAGAAACATTATTATCAATTAACGAGGCGGCAAAGGATTTTTATCACAGAATTTTACTAACGCATCCAGTTGCTGATAAAGCTCGAGAATATTTGAAGGATAGAGGATTAAAAATTGAAGATATAAAAACTTTTGAACTTGGATATGCGCCTAATTCTTGGGATTCTCTGTTTAATATGCTTATTAAAAAAGGGTTTAATCAGGCTGATATTGCATTGTCGGGATTGGTAATAAGTAAAGATAGGGGAGGTTTTTATGACAGGTTCAGGGGACGAATAATGTTTCCTATAAGAGATGTTGCTGAACGGTTGGTGGGATTTTCGGGGCGAACGATGATGAGTGACCCGAAGGAAGCAAAATATGTGAATACGCCAGAAACTCCAATGTTTAGTAAAAGAAACTTGCTATATGGAATACATTTGTCGAGGCAGTTTGTAACGAAAGAAAATAGTGTGGTTTTGGTAGAGGGGCAGTTTGATATGGTTTCTTCGTTTTTGTCTGGAACAAAAAATGTAGTGGCGACAGGCGGTACGGCTTTGACGGATGGTCAATTAAGGGTTATTAAGCGATTAACAGAAAATGTTCTGATTTGTTTTGATTCTGACTCTGCTGGGGATACGGCTTCGAGACGGGGTATTGAGATGGCAGAAAACGCAGGACTAGTTGTGAAAGTCGTGACACTTGTTGGGGTAAAAGATCCTGATGAGATGGTCAGAACTAACTTAGCGGGCTGGAAAGAAGCGATAAAAAATGCACAAGGAGTGTATGACTATTACATCGATTGGGCGTTTCGTAGTTATGATAGGACCACAAGTGAAGGTAAGAGAAAAATAGGTCAGGAGTTAATGCCTGTTTTGGTAGGAATTAGTGATGAAATTGTAAAAAATCATTATGTGAAGATTATGGCTGACAGGCTAGATACGACAGAGGATGTAATAATGCGGAGTATGAGCCAGGTTAAATCTAAGTCACTGGATTCATTAACTGATTTTTCGAAGGTTGATGATTTGGCTAGTAAAAAAATTGATGAAGACAATGTTAATCACAAATCGGGATTAGAGGAGTATTTTTTGGCACATTTGTTACAGATAGGGGATTATTCTTGTGAGCTTAATATTTGGCCAGAGATTGGGGATATTAACGATGAGCAGTTAAAGCAAATATACCAGTCATTAATTGAGTATGAGCCGTTTAGGAGTGCTGGAAAGTTTAAAAAAGTCGACGATAAGAATGAGTATTTTAATCAAACGAGGTTTATTAGCAGTTTATCTGAGGAGTTAGTTGTTAGGGCGGACAAATTATGTTTGCTTGACTTATCAGAAGTGATCGATGAGCCTCACGCCTTTGCCAATTCACTTGAAAAATCTTCAATTAAGCTTTGTACGCTTGCATTAAAAACAAATTTGGATACAATAACACGACAGTTAAAAGAACTGGGTACTTCGGGTGGGGTGAAAGACCTAGCCATTCAAAGCCGGAAGTTTGCCAGATTATCTAAAAAACTAAGGTCAATGCAGAAAAGTTAAATTATGCCGAAAATTACCAAAACAACAGAAAAAAAAGCTCCAAAAATAAAAAAAGAATCAAAAGTTAAAGAAAAACCAGCAAAAGTATTAGCTGAGAAAAAAGTAAAAGCTCCAAAAACTCCCAAACCAGTAAAAGTGCCCGTTGTTAAGGTTGCGCGAACAGCTGCTGAAGAGAAGTTGAAATTGCAGATTCGTAAGCTTGTCAAAAAGGGTAAAGATAATGGTTATGTAACTCAAGACGAAATTTTTAAGGTCTTTGATAAGCCTGAAGATCATATTAAAGATTTGGATCAGCTATACGCTAAACTAATTGATCTTGGTGTTGACGTATTTGACACCATAGAAAAAACCGAAGGAGCTGAAGAGAAAGTAGACGAGGTAATTGTTTCTGAAGATTTGGGAGTATCGGATCCAGTGAGAATGTATTTGAGAGAAATTGGAAAAGTTCCACTACTTAAGTACGAAGAGGAAATTGAGCTTGCCAAAGCAATTGAGGCCGGTTCGGCAGCAGCGAAGCAGAAATTGATTTCATCTAATCTGAGGTTGGTTGTTTCGATTGCCAAAAAATATGTTAATCGAGGTTTAAGTTTGTTAGATCTTATTGAAGAAGGAAATATTGGTTTGATGCGAGCGGTTGACAAGTTTGATTATAAGAGAGGATTTAAGTTCTCGACTTATGCAACTTGGTGGATCAGGCAGGCTATAACAAGAGCGATTGCTGATCAGGCTCGCACAATTCGTATTCCTGTACATATGGTTGAGACGATTAATAAATATGGCCGAGTAAGTAGAAGATTAATGCAGGATTTGGGCCGTGAAGCAACAGCGGAGGAGGTTGCTAGAGAGATGGAAATCGAAGTTGAGAAAGTAAGGGAGATAATAAAAGTCAGCCAAGAGCCAACGAGTTTGGAAAAACCAGTTGGTGAAGAGGAAGATTCGAGACTTGGGGATTTTATTCCTGACGAGACAGCATCTCCTGATCAGCAGGCATCGGCAGCATTATTAAAAGAACATATTAGCGAAGTGTTTTCGACACTAACACCAAGGGAAGCTAAGGTTTTGGAGTATCGATTTGGTTTGGAGGATGGAAAACAGAGAACTTTGGAAGAAGTTGGTAAAGAGTTTGGTGTTACCCGTGAGAGAATTAGGCAAATTGAAGCAAAAGCTATAAGAAAACTAAGACACCCTTCGCGAGCTAAGAAACTTCGCGACTATGCAGAGTTTTAAGTTTATATTTTTTCAATTCGCTTGCTCGCACACTTGAATCCCCTGCGAGGATTCTGCATTTTCAGTTTTTGTTCACTGTTTTTACTCTAAAGAGTAAAAAGCCATGCCAGTTAAACAAAAACAGATCTTCGCAAAGCAAATTGAGGAGAGATGGTCAGAGGTCAACTAAAGGAAAATTAGGAATAAAAAAAGGAGCAAGTAACTACTTTTCGGAGTTGAGAAGTTCTTGAGTGGGGTCGGAGATATTTATTGAGTTGAGTTCGTTATCTAGATCAGTTGGTTCAGTGGAATTGGTGAGGGTTGGTTCTGTAGCTGGTTGTGTTGTTTGGCTGGTGTTGTTATTGGTATTTTCAGTTGTGGTTTGAGTAGTTTTGGTCGAGCAGGCAGAGATGATGGCTGAGGTAATAATTAGAGCGGTTAAGAGTTTTTTGTTTTTCATTACTTATTTTTTTGACCTTTCTGTGTCGTCTTTTTGAGTGGGTTCAGAGATTTTTTTGGCTTCGTTGATACTACTTCTTAAATATTTTTGAGTTTCAACGAGTTTTGTGTGGGTGGCACGGATTGATTCTTTAAGTTTGGGAAATTCTGTAAGAATGTTGTCCTTGTCGATATTATTTAGAATATCAGTTGAGGTGGTGATGTTAATTAATACCTCTGCTAGTGAGTTTTGAGCCTTTGTTAGTTCGGCTTGAGCGTTAGTAATATCTTTGCCTGTTGATTGAAGTTCGGTTAGTTTAGTTTGAATTCTGTTTAATATATTGTTTAGGTGATTTGAGTGTTTGGTTTGACGCTCAATTATTTGTTTGGCAACTTCGGTACGTTTTTGTTGAAATTGAAGCCTGATTTCTTCTCTTTTTTCTGATATTTCAGTTTTTATTTCTTGGCGTTTTTCTTCAAATGAGGATTTAATTTCTTGTTTTTTTTCTAGAACATTAGATTTGATATCAAGACGCTTAGGTTGGGTTTTGTACTCTTCGGTTTCGTGAGTGTTGGTATTAGAAGTTGTAGGTTCGTGGTCGGCAAGTACCAACGATGGAGAGAGAAGTGAGGAGATAATAACGGCTGAAACAATTATTTGTTTAAGCATATTTTGATTATACATACTTAATTATTTTCAATGATAGTTTGAGCAATTTTTTCTGCAACTCTTTCGTAGCCTGCTTGATTGAGGTGGCAACAGGGGTCTGTGTAGTATGTTTGGTTCGAGTCAAAGAAAATGTTAGTAAGATCAACAAAATTAAGATTTTGTTTAACAAGCTCTTTACCCTTTTCGATTAAGAGTGGATAACCTTTGGTAACTGAATGTAGATACCCAACTGAAGTGTCAGTCGAGTACGCTAATGTTTTTTCCTCATCTGATAATGGTTTGCTGTTAGGTACATATTGATTGGGCTGAAGAAAATGAAAATATTTGATGTTATTCCCTAAAGAAACTTTGTTCATGATAAATGATGACTGTGCCCAGAGATCTGATGCTTCTCGGAAAAAATCATCTTCACTGGTGTAATGAGTTGTACTTGTAGAATTTTCTCTGCTGGATAGGCTTAAAAGCTGATTGTTTAGTTGGTTAATTTTGTTGGTATTGAAATTATTAACGAAAGAAATAAATGAGAGTGTAAGTATGCTGTTTTTGAACGGAAACCGGTTGGCAGTTTCGGTTAGGTTGGTGATGTTTTGAGTGTAGTCAGAAATTTTTTGGGTTATATGCATTGTTTGGGGTAAATTATTTGAGTGAGAGTAATAGACCCAGTGCGCTGGATAATCTAGGCGGATATTGTTGGGAAAGTTTTGATTGTAAGAAATGCTGACTTCGTTAAATCCATCGAGATTAATGATGTAGTCAAACTCGTAACCAAGGTTTAAGTAATAATTCAAGGCTTGTGATTGTTGTGGTTGTTTCCAAGCTGGGTTAGCTAGAGTAATTAATTCGATTTTTTTATTTTGGAAATTGGGGGAAGCCTGTAAGGATGAGATAAGTTTTGATTGTGAGTTTGTGCTTAGTTGTTGAGCAAAAGAACCGCCGAGAATTCCAATAATTATTTTGTCTGAAGATTTTTTTGTGATTGGAATTATTTGTTCTTGACTATCTCCAATAAATCCTAGATATGGGTGGAGGACGGTTCGGGCTGATTGTCTGGGGTTAAATGTGTTTTGGCGGTTGGTGTTTTTGCTATCGTTTGTAATTGGACTATATCGAGTTGAGCTAATATTTATTTTGGTGAGTAATGTTTTTTTGGAAAGGATTGTGTTGTTGGGAGAAAAGTGTGTGATTGTTGCTGAAACCAGTTCGAGTATGAGCAGTGGGGTAATAAAAAAAAGTGAAATAATTAAGATTTTTGATTTCATTTGATGAAATTTTACAATAATATTTTTGTGCTTTGGCAATTGGTTAACAGAGTGGTAAAATCTTGAGGCTAATTATCGTAATTAGTAATAGTCCTCGATAGCTCAACGGTAGAGCGCCCGCCTGTTAAGCGGTAGGTTCTAGGTTCGAATCCTAGTCGAGGAGCCAAGCTTGACGTTCGGCATAATTTAAGATTGTGTCGAACGGTTTTATCGCATCATATCGGACTATTTTGTCTTCTACTCTAAGGTTCGATAGTA
>CAYROP010000031.1:0-7879 GCA_964426075.1 uncultured Gammaproteobacteria bacterium
ATCAACAAATCTATCAGCAGATTCAATTAACTTTGACGAAGTACTCTTTCCAAAAGCCACAACCTCAACCAAACAACTCATACTTTTTAGATAATTTACCAACACCGAAAAATCACCATCACCACTTCCAAGAATAATCACATCCAACTTAGGTGCCATTGCCATCGCTTCAATTGCAATCTCCATATCCATATTCCCCTTCTGCTTACCTGACGAAAAAGTTTGCAATTCTTTCGTTCTTACTTCAACCCCCATTTTATTCAGTGCTGAAAAAAACTCCTTTTCATCCTCATCACCTGAAGAAACAGTGTACCCCAATGCCCTAACTAACTTTCTATTTCCAATTGCTTCGTTAAGTAATTCCTGAAAATCAACTCGAGCATTGTATAGGGACTTTGCAGAATGATACAAATTCGCCACATCAAGAAAAACCCCAACTCTTTGATTACTTTTGTCTAACATAATTTTTTTTATTTTTTACTTGCCAAAACGCCTTTGCCTGCTTGCAAAAGAAACGATCGCTTCCCTTAACCTATCTACATTAAAGTCAGGAAAATAAACAGGCGAAAAATAATATTCGGCATAAGCCGCCTGCCAAGGCATCATTCCTGAAGTTCTCATCTCACCAGAGGTTCTAATTATAAAATCAGGATCAGGTAGTCCTGCAGTATCAAGCGTATCTGAAAAAACTTGCTCCGTAACACTCTTTCCTTTCTTAATAAGCCCATTTACCGCTCTAATTATTTCATCCCTTCCTCCATAATCCAAACATATATTTAGTTGATACTCATTACCCTTAGCCGTCATTTTTTCAACTTTCTCAATTGTTTTTAATAAATGTTTTGGAATTCTGTCTTTTCTTCCCAAAATTCTTATTCGTGCCCCATCTTCAATAAATTGTTTAAGATTATCGTTCAAATACTGATCGAAAGCCTTCATTAAATATCCAACTTCCTCTTTAGCTCTTCCCCAATTCTCAGTCGAAAATGCCCAAATCGAAACAGTTTTAATTCCCCAATCACGGCAAGCAGTTGCTAATTGTTTTGCTAACTCTAATCCCCTTCGGTGACCTTCTATCGAAGGCAAATGTCTTTCTTTTGCCCACCTTCTATTACCATCAGGAATAAGTACCACATGCTTCGGCAAAAACTCTGGATCAAGGTCCAGCTTTTCCTCAACTTTTTTATTTCCAAAAACGCTTTTTACTATCTGCATAAACAATCTCTATAAAAATTGTCGGCCAATTCTACCAAAATTATTAATTTTTTACCTAAATCTAATATTATCTTAAGATCTCAAAACTTCCAAAGACCTTTTTACCCCTTTGCCACTTTGTTCTAATTTGCTTCACTCCAGATCCCACTGGACCTTTCTTGCACACAATTAAGATTTGTTCAAGGTCGGTCTTTGAACCCTCAAAATAAGCATCCACTTCCCCGTTTAGGAAAAAAAACTTCTCTTTAGAGTTCCTTATCCATCCAGTTAAACCTAACTTTTGTGCCTTTTTGGCTACATATGCCCGATAACCGACCATAGTTACCCTTCCAGAAACAGTGATTGTTAACTTATCAACTTCACTACTATTCACGACTATTAATCCAATCTTTAACTCTTAAAATTACTTCTTCATAAGATCTTTCAATAGTTTCCTTCTCACGCTTTGTAAATTTTCCAACCACAAATTCGTCAATTTGATCCTTATTTTCTGGTCGACCGATTCCTATTTTTAGCTGGCCAAAGTCATTTGTGCCAAGCTCTTCGATAATTGAGACTACTCCATTATGACCTCCGGCACCCGACCGAAAAACCACCCCCTTAACCTTGCCTAATTCCATATCCAAATCATCCCTAACTATTAATGTCTGGATCGGAGAAAAATTGTCAGACTTCAACACCTGATACACAGCCGTCCCAGAGTTGTTCATAAATGTTTTTGGAATAAAAAAAGTAACATTATTATTCAAAACCGCCTTTTGTCCATATCCTAAATCAACCCATTTCAAATCAAATTCACGCACAATTTCACAAACAATCTCTTTACCTATATTATGCCTAGTCTCCTCGTATTCTTCCCCTGGGTTACCTAAACCAATAATAATTTTTTTGCTCATCCACTTATTCTATACAAAACTGCATTAAAAAAGAGGCCGCTCTGCCGTAATTTTTGCGTAGATTTCCTAAAACACCTCACAAGTAAGCGCACAGTGCAGCCTCTATTTAGTTGTTAATTTTGTTGTTTAGTATCAATAATTTTCACTAAACTCTTACTTAGCAGCTTGTTTTTCTGCCATATCACCAATTACCGGAAGCTTGTAAGTCTCTCCCTGGTAAGCTTTTACCACACACATTATCCAAGCGACCAAGAAGGTCAATGATAATAGCGGAGTCAAAAGTCCAAGTAGACCCAATCCATTGTAAGGATTGTACATTGCCCCCATAACAATATTCAGTACGATCCAAACAGCAATCCAAACACCAGATAGATATATTGATTGCCATGCATGAAATTTCAAAAATTTGTCCGATGGGTTCTGAACCAAAACAAGAATTGCCCCAACAAACCAAAGATAAGCAACAATTGACATTGGATTATTTACATTAGTTTTTGCCATTTTCCTTCAAACACCCCCTTCCAAAAATTCTCCTTAATGGTTATAAAAATTACCTGTTCTTTTTACCCCAACCCTGTCACTTTTGCAATATATCAGTTAACCACTTAAGCTCAATTTTGCTGGCAACTTGGGAAATATGTGGTATCACATATTTCTCCCCAGTCATTGCTTTCGTCGAACTAGTTACTGCCAAAACAAGCACCACAAGCTCGCCAATTAATCCAACTATCGAAAGTATTCCAAAAAAAGTTGTTACCCAGAAAAAAACAGCCAAACCACTATACAGAACACCATGCTTGGCATACCATAAAACAAACTGATCCTTGGGTTTTACTAATACAACCAAAATAGAAAAAAGGTAAAAACAACCCAGAGCCGCAAGCAGTTGACTATCCCCCTGACCTTGAGATCTTCCTTCAATCATTTCTGATTGAAGAGGTGCACCAGACATTTCACTCATGTAGACTTTTGTTTCTTTTGTCCATTGTACATCGAAACAATCTCTTTTACTGACGTAGCGTCAGTGGGTTTTTTATCCTTTCTTCCGAACTCTATAAGCCTAGGAAATCTTAGCGCCAAACCTAATCCATCATTTTCAGCCGTTGTATGCATTGGAGATTTTGTTATCTCATCAGCCCTAATCACCACAACAATCTGAGGATCGGCCCAAACGTCAACTTCGGCCAATTTCTTAACGACAACATTTTTCGGTATTCCATTTGTTTTAATCACATCAAGCGATTTGCGAATATTCACCCACTCTTCATCAGTCAAACCAGTTCCTACCTTGGCAATTGTTGTAAAACAATCATTTTCTTCATCATAAACACCGATCAAAAAATCCCCAATTCCAAACTTTGCCCTTTTACCACTTCCATAATCATAACCAAGCACTACACAATCGATTGTATCTGTCAAATTCTTACCAGAAAAACCTCTCTTATATTTAATCCAATTCCAACCTCTTGCCCCAGCCTGATAAACTCCATCGAGTTTTTTTGCCACAATTCCTTCCAAGCCTCGCTCAATCTCTTTAACAAAATAATCTTCAATTTCCTTCTCGGTTGTTGCCACAACCTCTTCTGACAAAACAACAACTTCTCCCTGATTAAAACTCTTTCTCATTGTTTCGCGTCTTTTCTCATAAGGCTCATCGATCAAACTCACACCGTCAGAATACAAAAACTCAAAAACAAAAAGCCTTAGCGGTATTTCTAATACTTTTGCCTCGATTCCATGTTTCCGTTTACGCTGTACTGTCTCTTGAAAGGGTCTAAACTCTCCCGTTGACTCCTCATATGCCAAAGCTTCACCCTCAAATATTGCCCTATCAGCCTTAACCTCGTTCAATGTACCTTCAACAATATCTGGATACATATAAGTCACATCCTCCAGGTTCCTCGTAAAAAGTTTTACTTTAGCATTAACTATCTCCCCATCTTTGTCTCTTGTTTTAAGTCCACCTTTTCTATCCAAATGAACTTGCAACCTAAACCCATCATATTTTGGCTCCAATGCAACTTTCCCACCAGACTTTTCTAATATTTCTTTTGCGTCATTTAATCTTTCACACCTTGCCATCAAAACCGGCGTTCCCACTTTAATCAAATCTCCAGACAAACCACCCAGCCCCTTCTGCTTAAAAATCTTAGAAATTCTTCCCAAATCCGGCCCCAAGTTATAAAAATTTTCCAAAGTTTTTTTTATCGACTTGTCTCCGACCTCCATCACCGATAATGCATCAAGTATCGTCATATCCGAAAATCCAAGTCGCAATTTACCTGTCGGAATTTTAGCTAAATATTTTGCCGAAACCTCATCTGCATCTCTTAACAAATCCGCCAAAATAATACTTTTGCGCTCGACTGAACCCGCCCCATGTTCCATCGCAAGTTGATATAACGACTCAAAAACCTCTACCACACTCTTATTAAAATTATTATTTTTTGACAACTTCCCAGCCAACTCACCTACATCCCCCAAACTTTTCAAATCTTTTGTTAGTTCTATTTGGTCAATATCAAAAGCTCGCGCTAAAGCCAAAACCACAGACTTATCTGCCATACCAAACTCAACCGGTTCATAAAGTGGAGCAAGCCGACCAAGTGACAAGTATGTAATTTTTTCCAATTCTTCCGGCGTTGCCTTTTTAAAAAGCTCAGCCAAAAGAGATGTCATCTCATTTCTGGATGCAGTCTTGTCTATTTCATTAAAACTAGCCGCCAATGTACTAAATTTCACTCTACAATTTTACCCCAAATCTACCTCCCGCAGTTAATCCTGTTTGAATATCTAATTTGCATTCGATTAGCAAAATATCTACAATCTCAATCCATAAAAGCCCCAAAAACTGCACATTAATCAAAAAGGCGGTCACCAACAGGTAACGCAATGCTCCGAGCTAGTGTCAACGTCAGATTCGAAACCGACCCAGACAATCACTTTGCCTTCTGCGGCAACATCACCGATGCTTCGGTTGGAACAGCTCAAAACCACCGAATCACAAGTCACGAAGACCCTCATTTCCAACTTCTCACTCAAACCATCTTGCCTGCTGTAACTGAAAGTCTAAGAACAATCGGTTCAGTGGCAAGTGTCAAGACCACAGCCAAGTTATCTGAGCCAAAGCCTCTGGAATACCAAGAGGATGGCGACGAGCAAGTTGAGCTGAGAATCGAACTCACAAAACGCGGCGACGACAGCGATCACTGGATGGTTTCCATTACCAGCTACGGACCAATCGCCAAAATCGAACTGGCTCAAAGGTTCGACACGGCAATCGTAAACGCCCTGGCAAAACACCTAGGCGCAAATCTGGTCCAATGCCAAATTCGCAAGTTCACCGCCCTCATCGAACTACCTACTCCAGCCAACAACTAATTGGAGTACCAACCCCATACCCTCCCCTAAAAAAGGAGGGTTTTTCTTTTATTTTGGACAGAGGTTTTATTTCATCACATAAGCGGCCGACTTAGTCGTCCCCTTTTTTTTAATGATTTTTTTCTTAATCAAATCCTTCAAATCCCTCAAAACAGTATCATCGGAATAATCAGGCAACAAAGATCGCCACTCTCTATTAGTGATTTTTCCATAAGATTGAATATATTCGACAATTTTTGCCTGTCTCTCAGTCAAAGCCAACTGCCCTACCCGCTTTTTCAGCCTCAAATCACTAGACAAATGCTGAACTCTTTCTCTTACGCGCATCAGCTCAACAGCTAAACCTTTTGTGAAATATTCCAAAAACCCGGTCAAATCACGCTCTGATTCATTAATAACTTTCTGATTGCTTGTTTCTTGTAAAGCCTGGTAATAACTTGCCGCATCAGTATCGTAGTATTCCTCCAAAGCAAAAAACTTCTTAATATCATAACCAGACAAAAACAAAACTAAAGTTGCGCAAGCTCTTGATGTTCTCCCGTTCCCATCAACAAACGGATGAATCCTAGCCAGATTATAGTGAACCACCCCAGCCTTTAATGTTGGGTGAATATTTTCTGATTCCTCTGAATTAAGCCACTCCAAAAAATATTTCACACCACCACCAACCTCTTCAGGTTTAGGTGGAGTAAAAGATACTTCACCGGTTCGACTATTAGTTACATAAACCTGTTGAGTCCGATATTTCCCCTTCTGGTCCTCAGGCAATAATTTATCTACCGTTAAACTATGAATTTTAAGTAGCACATCTTCTGTTAACTTTCCTTCTTTTTTTGCCACATTATCGATATAGTTCAAAACCTCTCGATAATTAATAATATCCTGAATATCATCCTGCTTAGCCAATATCTGTCTACCATCCAAAACTTCTTTTGCTTGTTCCAAATTAAGTCTATTACCCTCCAAATGAGTACCATGATGGACGGTTCTCTCGATCGCCTCACGCCTAAACTTAGCCTCCCAAGCAGGAATCAGTGGTGCACTTTCAATAAACTCCTTAGCCGCCACAATATTGGCTATATTAGTAAGAATCTGATTATTGATTGTAAATTTCGGTTTATATTCATTCATATCTCTAACAATAACAAATATATTATCGCATAATTCCCGCAAAGTAAAATTACGAATTTTCAATAATTTTAGCTTTAAATTAATTGACTATAGGTCTAAATTATGATATAATTAGACTCACGGTTAGTACTTTAACTCGCCAAAAAGAAGGAAACGAGCGTTGCCCTACTACTTTTTCCTCTGGGTCATCCAAAACCTTGGTGGGGTCATCCTCTCCTTGGTAGCCCTCATCTTCCTCTTCAGAAACAACATCACAGAGTTGTTCCGTGAGGCAGATGAACAATGTCCAAGACGTTACCCTTCGATTGTTGAAATCATCCTCAAAGTCATTGCCTCGGTCTTGCCGTGGTATTTCTTTAAGGATTTTCTAGCCATCGAGGAAGTAGCGCTTGTGCTGTGCATTCTAGCTGTTCCACTTTTCGCCCTGCTGCTAGCAGGCGTAATCGTGAACGCGTACGAGCTCGATTCGATCCGACTTTTCTGGATGATCTCCCTCGGAGACATCCTAGGAATTATCGCCATCATCATCCTCGGCGCAGGAATCAGCAGCATGGCTCAGGACCCATTCATGCTTATTGCAGGCTTTATCCTTTCGGGGGTTTACCTGTTAATCAAGCTTGCAATGCGCACAAACGCAGCCTAAGTTCACAAGTAAAAGGAGTAATGAGTCACAGGTGGAAATCGCCGCAGGCATCTTCTTCGTCGCTTTTGGTGCTATCTTCGGACTGATGTCCGTAGGCACACACCAAGAACGAAGTCGGCCAGCCTTCAGCAGGCCGGCACATCAAGCCATCGAGTTCTTCTCGCTTGGCCGCAACGAAGGGCTTGGAGTTGTGGGCGCCGGAGTATCAGGAGCACTCTTTTTCCTCTTCGGTATCGCCTGCCTGACAGGCCTCATCGACCTTCCACCGCGAGCACCATAAAGTAATCACCGCCACACCCTCC
Organism: uncultured Gammaproteobacteria bacterium; assembly: GCA_964426075.1. Taxonomy (GTDB): domain Bacteria; phylum Patescibacteriota; class Microgenomatia; order CAYQLK01; family CAYQLK01; genus CAYQLK01. The sequence goes on from CAYROP010000031.1 coordinate 7,569, forward strand.
CTTAAAAAAGGAGGGTTTTTCTGTTTAAACCCAGTCTAAATGCTTATTTGGCTACAGCTACGAACTTAGAATTAGAGGTTCACTTTATTTGAACTATAGGCCTATTTATGATATAATTGACGAGTCGTAGAAATACCTTTCATCTACAACACTCACCTACCCCTGCAGGAGAGTTAGCACTTTGAGACGCACCTTCGAAGTTATCATGATAACCACCGCGGTTCTGATCATTCTCGAAAACAGACTCCCCAGTGTTACCCAGGGCACAGCTATCGAATCAATCGTGCATGTGCTCTCGATTTCGTTCAGCC
>CAYROP010000032.1:0-7536 GCA_964426075.1 uncultured Gammaproteobacteria bacterium
AGCCACATCATACTGTATCAGGTTAGCCCTAATCAAAATACAAGCATAATATAAAAAAGGAAGGAAAGAACGAACGTTTTTGATGAAATCAAAACTAAGCTTTGCTTAGAGTGAGTTGAAGGGAAACCCTGGTGTCCCTTCAAAATTTTAACTTAGTTTCAGGTTTCCTGAAACGCAGGAGGTAGTTTAAACTGACTGAGTAATGAGCTGGTCGAAATTACGAAGGAATTTAAGCGACTACCTATACATCAAAGGCTTCTCAGTCAAAATCGGCGCTAAAGAAATTCTTCGTGACACAACATCAATAGATTCAACTGTGCATTCAATTTCCTGACCAACCTCTACATTAAGTTCAGGTGGAATTTTGGAAATATGCATCAAACCCTCAACATCTTTATCGATTTGAACAAAAGCTCCAAAACCAGTTAATCTTGTAACCTTTCCAGATACTTTAGTATCTTTTGGATACCTACTTGCAACCTCTTCCCATGGATTATCCTTAAGTCTCTTAATTGATAGAGTGAGTTTACCCTCTTCTGGTAATACCGCAGTCGCTACCACCTCTACTTTATTTCCTACCTTTTGTTCGTTATTAGGATCTTCAACCTTTTCCCAACTCATTTCGGAAATATGTACCAATCCTTCAATTGATTCGCCTTCGACTGGCTCAACCCTAACAAAAACTCCAAAAGGCATTACGGCTGTTATTTCGCCAGGGAACTTATCACCAACAGTGATTTTAGCCAAAACTTCTTTCTTTTTATCCAAATCCTCTCCACTGATCCCTGCTGATTTTTGTGAGAAAATAAGCCTGTTTGAAGACCTATCAGCCTCCAAAACTTTAACCTTTAATGATTTATTCATTAGTTTTGCCGGCCTTCTCTCCTGACTAGACATTTGAGATGTTGGCAAAAATCCTCTTAAACCTGAGAAGTCCAAAATAAGTCCACCACGATTAGAATCAACAACAATTGCATCTATCTCTTCAGAAGATCCAATTTTGGCTGTCAATTCTTCCCAACGCTTTTCTCCACCAATTTTTCTTAGTGACAAGACAACCTGACCTTGTTCATTCTCAGGTACTAAAACAGTCGCTTCGATTTTGTCACCTGGAGACATAGTAGCGATCAAATCTCTTGAACTTAACTGTTCTTTGGCTGCCAAAATACCTTCGGATTTACCGCCAATATCAATCAAGACTTCCCTATTAGTTGCTGAAATAATCGTTCCTTCAACTTGCTGTCCACGCTTAAAACCAAAAACTGCCTCTTCGCCCAAGGACATTACTAACTCGTCCATGGTCTTAAAATCTTTTTTTACAACTTTAGTTACTTTCTCTGTTGTTTTTTTAACTTTTTTTTCTGCCAATTTATATTTCCTTCTTTCTTTAAAATTTGCCCTCACCAAGTTTCAAAATATTTATACCCAGCTAAAGCCGCTAGATTCTAGCAGAAAATATTAAACATTTGCAATAAAGTACAAATTTAAACAAAAAAGTGGCTCCACCTTCCTTATTAAGGGAATAAGTGGAGCCACAAGGACAACCTGCTTCTGCTTCTTGTTAAATCTCTCGATTGCGTACCCTCATTGCGAGGAATCCGATGATTGCCACCAGCGCCATGACGGCTCCGGTAAACATCATCCACTTGACTGGTCCACCACCCGAAGGGTTAGCAACCAAAGCCAACGGATCACCCGTATCCGCACGAACCGTTGCCGTGGGGATAGGAATCACCGAGGTCGCGGTTGGCGTCGGAGTCACCGTCACCGTAACGACAGTTGTCGGCGTACTCGTTGGAGTAGCCGTCACGGTCGTCGGTGTTGCCGTAGGCGTCGAGGTCTTCGGCGTCTTGGTCGGCGTAGGTGTCTTCGTCGGTGTACCAGTGGGTGTTGCCGTAGGCGTCTTCGGTGTACTCGTCGCAGTCGGCGTACTCGTTGGAGTAGCCGTCTTCGTCGGGGTTGCCGTAGGCGTCTTCGGTGTACTCGTCGCAGTCGGCGTGGCCGTTTTGGTCGGCGTACTCGTTGGAGTAGCCGTCTTCGTCGGGGTAGCCGTAGGCGTCGAGGTTTTGGTTGGTGTCGGAGTGAGTGTTATGCACTCCGATCCAGACACCGGAGTCCCTTTGCAGGGTTCCGGAACTTCGGTCGGAGTATTGGGAACATTCGTCCCCATTGGCGTCGGGTCCGGCCGATCAGCATACACTCCACTTGTGGTAGAGCCAAGCATGATCGAACCTATCATCATGGCAAGCGCCACGACGAAAACCAGCGCCAAAGACATCCTTACGATTCTCGTACTAACCAGGGGAACACCTCCACGTGGTGCTTTGGCGAAAGACAACAGAAAAGCAGCAGATTTAAAGAACTTTTTACGTCCTTGAAGCTAAGTTGACACCGCTTAAGGCACCAATCTAGCTTCAATTTCGTGCTGTAATTATATAATATAACCTATAGTTTGTCAAGATATATCCTGTAATAAAAAATAACTAAACTAGGGGATAAAAAATAACCCACTCCTGCTACTAGGTAACAAAAATGGGTTAACTAAAGGATCGAAATGGTCTCTCCCCCAGCTCAACTAAGGCCGTCTGGCCTAGTTTTCCTGAAGAAAACCAATACACAAAGCGCTGCAACCAGCAAAGCTAGCGCAAGCATCACAACTCCACCTGATCCTGAAGAGCCTCCTGCCAACCCCAGCGGGTCACCAGTATCAGCTCTTACAGTTGCAGTTGGAACCTCAACCACAGATGTCGCTGTCGATGTCGGAGTGCTAGTTGCTGTCGAAATTTTGGTAGGCTCAGGAGTAGCCACATTCTCAGTCGGCTCTGCAGTTGGACTGTCAGTGCCATCAGAAGACTGCGAACCACCACCACACCCGTTGGAAAGGGCAAACGCAAGTAGGATTACCCCTACAAGCGCAAGTGCGATGAAAAGAAGTTTCTTCCACGAAATCGTTCGCGGGGGACCACCAAAATGCGCCAAGGACCTACACCTCCGATTTGGTTCTAAACGTGCTCAAACAATATATCATATTATAGGCCTATATGCAAACAACCCAAGAAATGTCTATCAAATATACTCATAAAATGGGTAAGAAAAACCCCCTGTCGGAAAAATCCGAGCAAGGGGTATGTGGAGATAAGCCATAAATGGCGTCTCAGGGTTTTTGAATTATCGCACGGTCAGAACCGGACTAACGGTCTCGCCGCTCTGCTGTGTCACATTGAAGGTGAAAACGTATACGCAGGCGTGTGAATCCTCAACCTGATAGGTTATGACCCAAACGTCCTTGTATATTCCGCCAGACACCGTCTGCGAAACAATTACCATAGACCTTGGCGCCGACAACCCTTGGTCTGTGCCAAATACGACGCTCAGACTCGTTATCGGACTGCTTCCCCAAACCTTGACCGTGATAGTCTGAAACTCGCCCACCTCAGCGTTGAGGTTTACGATGTCGATCTGAACAATCCTGGGGTATCCGTCCGAACTGCCGAAATACGTGACGTCTTCGCTCAAAGGTGCGTAGTTGCAAACTTGAGGTGTTACAGTCGGCGTGGGGGTAAGAGTTGCTGTCGCAGCTGTTGTCGGCGTATTGGTAGGTGTGTGGGTTAGTGTCGGAGTTGCCACAGCACTTTGTGTAGCCGTGGGTGGTACCAACGTAGCTGTTGATACCGGTGTTGGTGTCGAAGTCGTGCCGGCTACGGAAGTTGGGGTAGTACTCACAGTAACCGTAACGGTCGCGGTTACTATCGAACCCCCTATGGTTGGTGTAACTGTCGGCGTTTTGGTTGGTGTAACTGTCGGCGTTTTGGTTGGCATAGGGGTGAATGTCACACCTACACCAGTAGCCGAATCAGCTGACAACATTGGCACATAGAGCCTAGAAAGCCTTTCAGTGCCGGCATTCTGACTGCCACTTGCACCAACAGCCGCGACCAGAAACATACCTAGGCCGAGCGATGCCAAAACGACAGCCGTCAAACTTTTCACGCTTCACTGCTCCTTCATCTGGGTTTCAAACCCGATTTTTTACGATGTTTATGTGCGATTCAAACTCCAACTTTAGAGCTCGCAAACTGTGTTTAGACAGTCTCACAAGACAGAAAGCCGGAGATTAAGAAACATAATACCATCTTATAGGTTAAACAAAACCTAAATTAATTCACTTATCGCAAAAATGAAAAAATCAGAAAATAATTGTGCACCAACCGTTATAACTTTTTCCACCTCAACCTATTTTGCAACCCTTCACGTTTAATCAGTGTAATTTGCAACTAATGGCTAACATTCAATCAAATACCTTAGAGTTGCTGCCCAACAGTTATTACCTGTTCAACTAAACGATTACTGTATCCCCACTCATTGTCATACCAAGCCACAACTTTAACCAAATCACCATCAACTACCTGAGTAAGTGCTAAATCAACAATCGACGACTCGGTCCTACCGACAATATCAGTTGAAACAATTGGCTCATTAGTAACAGCCAAAATACCTTGATAAATAGGATTATTAGAAGCTTCAGTTAATACTTTATTAACCTCTTCCTTGGTTGTTTTTGTCTTGAGTACAAAAGTTATATCCGAAACAGACCCAACTGAAACTGGCACCCTAAAAGAAACTCCATCAAATAATCCCTTTAACTCCGGAATCACTTCCGTTGTCGCAATCGCAGCCCCAGTTGTCGTTGGAATAATCGAAGATTGAGCAGCTCTAGCTCTTCTCAAATCATCATGTGGAGAATCCTGCAACCTTTGATCCTGAGTATAAGCATGAATTGTACTCATGAGTGCCTTAGCAACCCCAAATTTTGCATGAATAACAGCCGCTACAGGCGAAATACAATTAGTCGTACAACTAGCATTGTTAATTATTCCACTCTGACCCAGCTCCTGACCGTCTTTATAAGCATTTACGCCTAAAACATAAGTCCCAACATTTCCCCCTTTAGCCGGAGCAGAAATCACTACTCTTTTCGCTCCCGCGGTCAAATGCGTCTTAGCCTTCTCCTCAGAGGTAAAAAGTCCCGTTGACTCTATAACTACATCCACACCCAAATCCGCCCAAGGAAGCTCTGTTGGATCTTTTTTAGCAAAAACTTTAAATTCCCTCCCATCAACCCAAATCGCATCCTCTGTCGAATCAACTTCACCCCAAAACTGACCATAATTACTATCGTATTTTAATAAATGAGCTAAGGTCTTAGTATCAGCCAAGTCGTTAATAGCGACAATTTCTAAATTATCTTTATGATGTGTCAAGGCGACCTTAAACGCACTCCTCCCAATTCTTCCAAAACCATTAATAGCTACTTTTATCATAAATATATTTCATCTATAGCTATATCAGAGAGCTTGGCTCTGCTGATCTAGCAACTTTTACCATTTTTTGAATTCTACTTATAAAATATATTGGCAAGAATTTAAAAAATATGACGTGGCTTTGACTTTGAAAAATTTGTTGGAAACAGAATTTTTCAAGAAGAAAAGCGAGTACATATAATTTAATTCCTTACTACCTTAATCCTATCAAAAAATTATCAACTTAGAGCATCAATTCCTGGCATTTCTTTTCCTGCAATATAATCCAACATCGCTCCACCTCCAAGACACACCCAATCTACTTTTTTTATGTCACCAAACTGGTTCATTGCACTAATAGTATCTCCACCCCCAATAGTTATTTTTGCTTGTGAATCCATTAACATTTCAATTAATCGCCTAGTTCCATTAGAGTAATTTTTATCCTCAAAATTACCAATTGGGCCATTCCAAACAATTTCTTTAGCAGACATTATTTCTTTCTCAAAATCATTTAAACTCTCTTCATTTATATCCATACCGGAAGCAACAAGCTTACCAACCATCACCTTATCATCAAAAATAATTTTTTGATCGTTAATCTCCTTTGGCAACAAACCACCAACCAAAACTCTATCTGAAATTTTAACCAAACTCTCAATCACTGGTAGTTTTGTTTCAATTTTTGCCCCACCTACTATCGAAACAAGGGGATGTATTGGTGTACCAACTAAAGCTCTAAGGTGCTCGACCTCCTGAATAAATCTAAAACCAGCCACAGATTCCAAATACCTAACCACCCCAACTGTCGAAGCAACTTTTCTATGAGCAGTTGCAAATGACTCATTTACAAAATAATCAAAATTATTTGCCAACCTCAAAGCAAAATTGTCATCATTTTCCTCTTCACCTTTATCGAACCTTAAATTCTCCAACAATACAAACTTGCTGTTAAAATTTTCTACCCAAAACCCGTTAACATATTCAATTTTTAAGCCAAAAACTATTTCCAAATCATTTAGAATATTCTTTGTAGACAAAGACTCATCTCGACCATCTGGTCTACCAATATGCCCGCAAATTGCCAAATTCGCCACTTTATCTTTCAAAAAAACCACAGTTTCTTTTGCCGCTTCTAATCGGGTAATATCTAAAACCTTTCCATTTTCAATCGGTACATCCAAATCCAAACGCAACAAAACACGCTTATTATTAAAATTAATACTATCTAAAGTCCTCATTAACTAATATTAACAAAATAACTCTCATTACCCACTCAACCACAATACAACTTTTTCTGGTAACCAATTACGCACCTTTTGCATAACCCAAGCTTCTATCCCCACAGTCTGCCTTAATGGCGGACTCTCCTCCTCCACCGACTCTACAATCCTCCGAGCAAGTTTTTGCGGACTAATCACGAAATACTCAAATCTTCTTTTTTTATATCTAAGGTATACCGACTTGTATGCAGTAGTTTTTAGTCCTTTCCAAACTTCAACACTATTTTTCTTAAAATGCGTTCTTACTCTTCCCGAAGTAACCAACATCACCCTTATACCAAACTGCTTGGTTTCCAAATACAAACTTTCACTAAACGCCTCCATCGCCCATTTAGTCGCACTATATCCACTAAGCCCAGCAAACGCATATACTCCTGCAATCGAACCAATATTGACTATTGTTCCTCGTTTTCTTTTTCGCATCCCAGGCAAAAGTTGTTGAGTAATATAGTATGCACCAAAAAAATTAGTCTGGAATAGTGAAACCAAATCCTCTACAGGCGTATCTTCGACCGTACCAACAAGTCCATAGCCCGCATTATTTACCAAAACGTCAATATTTTTTTCTTTTTTTAAAATTTTTTTAAGCGCTCTATCGATCGATTTTGGCTTAGCCAAATCAATCTTTAAAAACTCGATCGCAATTTTTTCTTTTTTTGCTGATTTTCGTAAATTACTAAACTTACTTGGATTTCGTGAAGTTGCCCAAACTTTATATTTATTCCTACCAAACTCCAATGCCAACTCTAAACCGATTCCTGATGATGCGCCTGTAATTATTACAACTTTTTTTTTCATACCCAAAAAAACTTTCACTTTTGGGCATTAACGATATTAAAACTTAACTAATAAATGATTACAACCACTCAAACTTTAGTAGAATATTAATTAATGACCAATCTTGCCCAATCCCCAGCCTTTTCTCCAACCAAAATAGCTTCAGCCAGCACTAT
>CAYROP010000033.1:0-6685 GCA_964426075.1 uncultured Gammaproteobacteria bacterium
TAAAGCCCACAAGACGGCAGGATCAAGCTCGGAATAATCTTTGGCAACTGTTTCGTTATCACGATCAGTTCCAAGAATTAACATTGTTAAGTCATTACTCCCAATACTTATCCCATCAATTCCGACTTTGATAAATTCTTCAAGCATAATAACGTTCGAAGGTATTTCGGCCATCATAAAAAACTTAAAACTTGTGTCTCTAAAAAGTCCGGACTTTGTAACGATCCGGCGAACTTGGACCAGTTCGGGTACATTACGCACAAATGGCACCATTAAGTGTAAATTGTTAAGACCAAATTTTCGCACTTTTTTAATTGCTTCTAACTCGAGGTTAAAAACAGCTGGATCACTGATATAACGAAAACTACCGCGATACCCCAGCATCGGATTGCTTTCTTGTGGTTCGTAGGCATCTCCGCCGATAAGATTACGATATTCATTAGTCTTAAAATCGCTTGCTCTGTAAATAACTGGCCTAGGATAGAAGGCTTTGGCAAAGTTAAACATGCCATCCGCAAGGTTATTTGTATACTCCAGACTTTTTTTATCGTGAATAGCTTTTTTGGGATGAACTCCAATTCCGCTCATCATAAATTCCGCTCGCAACAACCCTACACCGTCGCAGTTTTTAACGGCAATTTGAGAAGCCAGTTCTGGTTCAGCAAGATTGACATAAACTTTAGTAGCGGTCACAAGCTCTTCAGGTTTTTTGTAAATTTTGGGATTAACATTTATGTGAGTAATGTGAGGTGCGCCCTTGTAAACAACCCCTGAGGATCCATCAACGGTTATAACCTGTCCAGTTTTTAATAGTCTAGTGGCTTTTTCTGTACCCACTACGGCTGGAATACCAAGCTCTCTGGAAACAATTGCCGCATGGCTGGTCCTGCCACCTTTGTCTGTAACAACGGCGACTGCTTTTTTCATCCCTGGAACAAAATCTGGATTGGTCATTGTTGTAACCAATACATCACCAGGAAGAATTTTATTAATCTCTTTTGGAGAAGAAATAATTTTGACCGGCCCATAAGCAATACCTGGAGAGGCCGGAGCTCCTTCAAGGATTAGAGCCAATTTTGTACTGTGAATATCTCCACTGGTAGCTGTTGATGATTTTTCAGATTTTGGAGTGATCGTAGTAATCGGTCTGGTTTGGGTAATAAATACTTTACCTTTGGAATATGCCCATTCAATGTCTTGCGGAAAAAAATAATGATTTTCTAGACTTTTACCAATTTTGGCAATTTGGACAATTACTTTATCGGGGATCTTTTGCGCGGATTGTTTTTTTACACTGACAGGAATTTTGGAGGTGACTGATCCATGTTTGGAGAGTTGATTTTTCTGTGTTGAAATTACTTTTTCTAAAATCTTGTAGTCTGATTTGGCAACTTCATAATGGTCCGGGGTGGCTTGTCCTTGGACGATCATTTCTCCTAGTCCCCATACGGATTCAATAATAATTTTTGTTTTGTCCCCTAACACCGGATCGACTGTAAACATAACTCCGGAAACTTCTGATTCGACCATCAGTTGAACCGGAACTGCAATACCAACTTTTAACTGGTCGAATTTTTGTTCTCTACGATAAAAAATAGCTCTGGTTTCAAATAACGATGCCCAACATTTTTTGACATGATCGACAACCTCATCAGCACCTTTGATATTAAGATATGTTGCCTGCTGGCCAGCAAAGGATGCTTCAGGTAAATCTTCAGCCGTAGCAGAGGAGCGAATCGCAACATATTTATCTCTTAAGCCTGATAGTTTGCCGTAATAACTGCGAATTTGGTGAGCAAGATCGTCAGGTACTTTGGCTTGAATAATAAGTTTTTTAATTTGAAGGGAAGCTTGTTGAATAATTTCAACATTACTTAAATCTGCCTCATCGAGAATGCTTTTGATCTGCTTTTTGAGGCCAGATGATTCTAAAAAATCAAAATATGCTTGCGCCGTGACAATATAGCCGTTCGGAACGGGAGCTTTGGCTCTTTGCATTTCACCAAGATTTGCACCTTTGCCACCAACAAGACCAATATCAGATTTGGATACTTCTTTAAACCAAACAATGTCGCGATTCATATGGGCAGTTAGCTTTATCTTACAACATATTTAGTGCATGTTTTAAGCGTTAAATTTAAATAGAAATAAGTTCGACTGCAAAATGCTGGTTATAGAGATCAGGGTTAGACGAACTTTTTTCTCTAATTTCGATACTTAGAAGCTTACGATAAAGCCTAATAAGCTGAGGTAGGGTAAATGTTTTGGTTTGTGAAATGAGTTGATTTTTTTGCCAAGGCTGACCATTAAAACTTTCTGGTGAGGTTGCCACGATAATTAAATCGCGAATACGATTTTGAATCATAGTCATTACAATCGGTTCTGCAGTATCGGCAATATTAACCTCAAGCAGGTGAATAAATTGTGCAGTTTTTTGCGGTGTAAGACTATTAAGTAAATTAAATATTTCTGTTCGAGAATCAATATTAAAAATTTGCATTTTTTTCTTAAATGTCGGAGGGATGCGTCCAATGTTTTTACCAACAGCTTCAAAAATTGCAGAGTTGTTTGAGAGGTTTTTTTCAATTGTCTGCCAAATTTGTGCGTTGGTTAACGAAAAATTTACAAAAATAAATACTGTTTGAGAAAACATGTCTGTTAGTTGTAGTTTTTCTGATAATTCGCTGTCTGTAACTGACGACAGATCAATCTCAACAAAATTAGCATCATTAAATGTTTTTTTAAGTTCGATAAACTTTTTCCTGGCTGTGACAGTGTCGCTACCGGTAACAAGATAAATATTACTCATTATTTAAAACTAAGCGTTTCAAGTAGGTGAATAACTTGAGCTAAAGTTTGAGCTTGGTCGTTGGTGGTAAACCAAATCGTAATTGGAGGTTTTTTGCCTTGAGCAGGTAGGTTCATCGTTAAAACTACTCCCCCACCATCTAATTCAGTAAGGTTGGCTGAAACCTGACGATTGTCAACTTTAATAATTTTGTTTTGAGTCGGACGAGCTTTGGATTTTTGTTCATCAGTTAAGGCATAGGGCAGGTTTTGGTTATAAAAAATTTGCGTTGTTGTTTGGTTAAAACTAATTTCCACATAGTTTTTGTTTGCAAAACTATCATAGTAAACCTGCCAGTCAGCTGGAGCAAAGAAGGTAAGTTTTAGATTATCGATATTATTTAAAATAAATCCCTGCTCATCGACTGTTGGAGTGACCTGCTTACTTATTACGACTGGCGTAGGAACATTTGGGGTTGGAGTAATACTAATGGAAGCAGGTTGAGTCTTATTGCAAGATGAAATAATGACCAAAGATGTAATAATTGTAAACAGAAACGAAAAAGTCTTTGTATTGAATCTCATTTAAAAAATAATGTTTAGAACTATTCTAAACCATTTTTGATTTGGCAAAATTAAAATCTTCGTGCATCTGCTTAATCATATCTTTTTCATTTTCCATGATTGATGTTCTGCCATGCCCAGGGAACACTTGAGTGTCATCCGGCAGATCAATGAGTTTCATAAGACTATCAAACATTTTCTCTGGTTCGGAGGTTGGCAGATCTATTCTGCCGATTAACCCCTGGAAAAGAGTATCACCAGTAAAAACACTTTTTAGCTGTGGGGAGTAATAACAAACAGAACCGGGAGTGTGTCCTGGTACGGTAATGCATCTGATTTCTATTTCTCCTAGAAGAAATTTTTGCTCATCTTCGATGGCAATATCAGCTTTGCCGGCAATAATTGGAAAGTCGAATTTTTTAGCAAAATTACTAAAATCAGTTTCTAATAGCTGTGCGTCGTCCCTGCCAATAGCAATCTGCACAGTTGAAACAATATCTTTAATAATACCGTTATGTGCGACATGATCCGGATGATAATGGGTATTAAAAATATATTTCAAATGAGCTTGTTCTTTGGCAAACTCATCTAATATCAAATCAGAATCTCCACCAGGGTCGATAACACAGCCGACTTTGGCATCGCGGTCAATGATGATATATGGGTGTACCCTAATTGGACCAGAGGTAAGCGACTTAACATAAAATTTTTCCATACCTTGCTATTCTACGCGAAAAATATGGGCTTAGTCTAAAACAGAAACCGAATCAAAAATTGCGGTTGAGAGTTGAGAGCCATTATGGCTTGTTACAAACAACCCAATGTAAATATTTTCATCTAAATTAATTGTTTTTGATCCGTACAAAGTCCAATCAAGTCCATTTGTGGAAGTGTATGTTGAAATATTATTACCAACCCTTACTAACTTAAGATATGTGTTTGGGAAGGTATATCCAAAGCCGTTTATGTTGTTATTAAAACTATTCTGAAAAGAAACACCATTATTCGGAGTTACAGAAAGAAGAGCATAATCAGATCCAAAAGTAAGAGAGTTTTTGATCATTACTCCAGCTTTGGCCCAATCGTTAGTATTAGTTTGACTGGTGATTCTAGCTGATATTTCACCGTCACCATTTAAAGGTTGATACACAAAATGGAACTGGTCTGTCTCTGCCCAGATGTCGTGTCCGGCTCCATTAACTGTAAATACCGAACTATCGAAACTTGCACTACCACCAAGCGTTGGACTTCCAATATCGGTACTTAGCCACGGACTCGGCAGTACAGGTGCTAGAACGCTTGAAATCGATACATTGTCAAATGTAACCGTACTTATGTTTGAACCATTGTGAGAGGTTGCAAATAGTCCAATTTTGACATTCTGACCAAAAGTTATTGTTCTCGTGCCAATTAGTATCCAATTAACTCCGTCTAAAGAACTAAAGCTTGAAATATTATTACCTTCTTTTTTTAGTTTTAACCAGGTGTTCGGGAACAAATAATTAGGTCCTGCGACTTCACTATTAAATCCATACTGCATAGCAATGCCATGAGCAGGAGTTACAGCTAGTAAGGCATAATTCGATAAACTCTGTGTTGAGTCTTTAATGATAATTCCAGCTTTGGCCCAGTCGTTAGTGTTGGTTTGCGATGTGATTCGGGCAACTATTTCGCCGTTACCAGACAAATCTTGATTAACAAAATACATTTGATCAGTTTGGCTCCAAATATCATCTCCGGCTGCTTTAATGGTATAAACCCCGTCAGAATAAGTTGCTGATCCTAATAACTTTGGATTACCAATATCCGTACCAATAAATGGTGCAGGAACACCGTTTGGAGTACCGGTCGAGACCAAACTGACATTATCAAAGGTAGCGGTTGCGAGTTGAGACCCGTTGTGTGAGGTTACGAATAACCCAATGGTCACAGGTCCTGAAAAATTAATAGTTGTTGCTCCAGCTGTTGTCCAGTTTTGTCCATCAACTGACAAGTACGAAGTAATTAAATTTCCGTCCCTAACAAGTCGTACCCAGGCATTGGGGAAACTAAAATTACCCCATTCTGATCCGGAATTAAAATTAGTCTGAAAGGTATATCCATGTTGCGGTGTAATAGCAAAAATTGCATATGGTGACAATGGCGTTGTGTTTTGCTTAATCATCACCCCAGCTTTTGCCCAACCATTTGTATTAGTTGTTTGTGAGGTTACACGGGCTGTTATTTGGCCGTTCCCATCAAGTGTTTGATAAACATATTGAAATTGATCAGCATCTCCCCAAATATCATCTCCAGCGCCATTTACTGTAAATAATCCTTGGTTGTGTATTGTATTCCCAGTTATATTTGGATTACCAACATCGGTACTTTGCCAAAGACCGGTTAGCCCTTTTTTTACTGTAACATTATCAAAAACCGAAGTGTTTAACTCATTATATTTGTGAGAAGTAACAAACAAACCGATCGTTACATCCTCATTCATAACGATCTCTGTCATTCCAAGTAAGCTCCAGTTAATTCCCTCGGCTGAGGTGTAAGCAGTAAAAGTATTATTAAACCTAACTAATTTAAGCCAAGCATTGGGGAAAGTATAATTGGTACTTCCGCCATCTCCATTAAAGTTGTATTGAAAAGTAACTCCGTTTGCTGGTGTGACTGCAAGGAGCGCATATTTTGAGCCTGCAACGGCTGATTCTTTTATCATGACTCCTGATTTGGCCCAATCATCAGTATTTTCTTGCGAAGTAACGCGTGTAACTATTTCACCATTACCAGATAGTGACTGATAGACATATCTGAATTCGTCGGTTGGCCCCCAAATGTCCCCGCCTGCGCCGTTTATTGAAAAAGTCCCATTATCATAAGAAGCATTCCCAGATATTAATGGTGTTCCAACATCGGTACTAATCCAAGGTGAGGGCGGAATTTGAAATTCGCTAAAATTGGCTGTATATGAAGTATCAACTGGTGGGGTTGTAATAGTGTGTGATTGTGTTGATCCATCGGACCAACTAAGGAATTGATAGTAGTAATTTAAATAGTACTGAGGAGATGGAACGTTCAAAGCTCTTTCGACACCAACTACAGCCGACTCCGTGTGGACACCAAAGTAAGGAATGCCATCAATTGTGTAAGAAACATTTGCAAAATTTGCGTTAAATGTTAGCGTTACTAAATTAGGATAAATATGTGTTGAGGTTCTGGTACTTAAACCTTGGGAATCTGTAGTTGTGAGTTGGATCTCATACCAAGTATTTGCTAAATTATCCGCCGACCTAGGAATCGTAAATTGTCCTGATCTTTGACCAAATACTGGGTGCCAAAATGGGTGAAT
>CAYROP010000034.1:0-4803 GCA_964426075.1 uncultured Gammaproteobacteria bacterium
AATTTTTTCTCTTTTCTGTAAAAGTTTTTCTCGTCAAAAATATTTTTGGACAAATATTTTCTATTCAGTTTTTAAAGTTCAAGCCTAATTTTTGTTTTGGTTAGACCCAAATACGGATATTTTAGTTTTAAAATACCCGTTCAAAAGTCTAAACAGTGGACCGAAGGAGACTCGAACTCCTGACCCTCGCATTGCAAATGCGATGCTCTACCAACTGAGCTACCGGCCCAAAAATCATCGCATCAAATAAGTAGCGATAGTCCTTCAGTCACAACTCACACAGGTAACACAATCTGTGAGTGTCGGCTAAATATTAAGCTAATAAGTATATTGGGAAACCAACTTCAAACGGGATTTCCCGTAAAAATTAGTCTGTCCCGTTTAAATAAGCTTTAATCTTTAATTTTGCTGTACGCGATTCTAACACTTAAACATTATTAGGTCAATAGATTTTTAGCCTCAATTATTAATACTTAATTGTATGCTTTGTGTACCCTGCTTCGTGATCACATAATTCATCTTCACTAAACCAAACCTCAGACTCAGTAATTCCCTCTTCAACACTGCTCGAAGCGTGAATTAGATTAAAAATCCCAATTCCTTTTTCATCAGCGTGTTTGTATGAAACATGAGCATAATCACCTCGAATTGTGCCTGGCAAAGCAGATTTAGGTTCAGTTGAACCTACCATCTTTCTTACTTGCTCCACCGCCTCAATACCCTCCAAACAAACAGCCACGACTGGACCAGATACCAACATCTCAATCATCATATTTCTGATATTTTCACCTCGTCTAACTGCCAAATCTTCAGTGTAATGTTTTTTTGCCACCTCTTCATTTGGCCAAACCAATTTCATTCCAGCAATTTTCAGACCAACTTTTTCAAATCTTTGTAAAATTTCTCCAACCAAACCACGATCAACAGCATCAGGCTTTAATAATACTAACGTTCTTTCCATTTTTTGTTTCTCCTTATATTATTTATATTGAAAAACTAAAAACATAGCGTAGCAAATTAACAATTTGCGAGCACATATTTTTTGTTTCTCCTTATATTATTTACAATGTAGCTTAATTATTGAAAAAATTTGCTGGAAGCATAATTTTAAAAAAATTAAGCGAGCACCTATTTATAATTTATTTTTCCGGACCCCACCATCCGAATTTCTGCAAATCTACCACAAAATCCTCTCCAACTTCTACCCCCTCAGATTCTAACAAGGCTTTTTGCAAGCTCTTTTGGTGCTCACTACAACTAGTAGAAATAAACCCCTCTCGATTTATAATTCTTTGCCAAGGCAAACCATACTTTTCCGTCTGATGGTGTAATATTCCTCCAACCAATCTTCCGCCACGAGGCAATCCCGCCATTACTGCAATCGTCCCGTATGTCGTTACCCTACCGTAAGGAACAGAAAGAATCGCATTAATAACCCTATCTTTGAATGTCATCAAAACTCAAGTTCTTCAAGAATTTCTCCTCACTCTTGTAAGGACCAATAACCGCCAGATTCAGATATTTGTCTAACAATATCTTTTTAGATACTTCTAGAACATCCCGTGCTGTTACCGTCCTAATATTCTCAACATATTCCTCTGCGGACTCAATAGGCTCGCCGCTCAATATCGAGCTCGCAAAGACCTCAGCATCATGAAGAACCGACTCCCTAGCAAGGGCAATTCTACCTTCGATCATATCTTTTACTTTCGACAACTCCTCACTGGTAACTTCCACATTACGCATTTTTGCCATCTCGCTCATCACAACTTTGACCGTTTCTTCTACACGGCTTACATCAGATCCAACATCAACACCAAACACACCGCAATCTTCATATCTGTCGTAACTCGAGCCTACGTAATAAGCTAGTCCCCGTTTCTCTCTAACTTCAACAAACAATCTGCTACTCATCCCTCCACCCAAAATAGCATTCATAACCGACAAAGAATATCTGTCCTTTTTGGATAGCTTTGGAGTTTTCACACCTATTACCACATGTGCCTGATCGGTCTTTTTATAATGGACTTTTACTTTTGGTTTAGCCTGGTCAATGGACACCTTCTCGTAATTGGCCACCTTGCCGGAAGGAACTCTGGCAAAATATCTCTCACCCAAGTCAATAGAGTCCTGCAATCCTACATTTCCAGCCACCACCAAGAGCATATTTTGCGATTTATACCTGCTCTCAAGGTAGTCAGTAAAATGCTTTCGAGTCATCTTTTTTATGTTGTCCTCTGGACCAGCTATCGTCCAACCCAAAGGCACATCCCCCCACAAAAGCTCCTCAAAGTCCTCCGCTACTTGCCTTTTAGGAGAATCCTTGTACATCCTTATTTCCTCCAAAATAACACCTTTTTCCTTTTCAATTTCTTCCTTGTCTAACTTACTGTTAAGCAACATATCCGATAAAAGGTCAAACGCCAATTCCAAATGTCTCTTTGCGCTACGAATATAATAAGCTGTTCGCTCTTTGCTGGTAAAAGCATTAAAATCCGCTCCAATTCCATCAAGAATCGTCGAAACCATATGAGCAGTCGGCCGGTTTTCGGTTCCTTTAAAGAACATATGTTCCAAAAAGTGTGAAATCCCATTATTTTTTCTTATCTCATTTCGTGAACCGGTCTTGCAGATCAAAATGACCGACGCAGACTCAAAATCTTTTCTTTCAACAACCAGAATTGGCAAACCGTTCGACAGTTTTACCAAATGATAACCTTTATTTAACTGAGATATTTTCGACTTCATAGCTGTAATCATTAAAAACTTTTACTATTACAAAACTCGGACCTTGAAAATTTTTCTCGGTACTTATTGCACCAATGGATGTGATTTTAACACCATCATTTTGGCTTGAGTAGCGGGCAAAATGGTGCAAATCTCCAGTAAACAATTCATTCACCTTCGAATTTTCCAGTAGGTACAAAAACTGTTTAGCCTGAAAAGTAACCTCCTCGCTACCATCTCCCATAATATGTTGAGTATCTGGATTAAATGGCGTCTTATGTGCCAAAACAAATCTCAGCTTTGGTGGATTAGTAAGTAATATATTTTTTATTTCAAACCAATTCTCATCATTAATCCCTAAATAAATATCAGAATTATCGACCAAAACAAACTGAATATTTGACTCAGTTGTTATTTTATTTTCTATACCAAAAACTGCATCAAAGTTACTTCGAGCTGACAACCCCAAATCCCTAGAATTTGCCAAATCATGATCTCCAGGCAAAACTTCATAACTAAGTCCGCTATGATCAAATATATTTTTTACTGATAATAACTTGTCTATTTCACCGTAACTAGTCCAGTCGCCAAGACCAAAAACTCGATTTACTCCATTTTGCTTAGCAATTTGTAACGCATTAGTTAGACCTTCATTGTTCAAATGCGAATCACTAACCAAACCAAAACTATAAATTACCCTCCCCGTTCTCTCCCCTTCAACTTCAGAATTTTTACTACCACCTCTGAATGATTTATACCCCCAAAAAATAAGTCCAATCAAAATAATTATCAATAATAGTTTTTTCATAAATTAAAATATCTTGATAATTACATTTTTTCAGGAACATCAATTCCCAAAATCATTAAACCATTCGCCACGATCTGCTTCACACCTTTTATCAGCTCAATCCTTGCATGGATCGTACCAATACCCACATTCTTATCTTTCAAAATCGGTGTCTCTTCGTAATATTTATGGAAAATTGCCGCCAAATCATATAGATAAAAGGCGATTTTATGTACCTTGCGTTCCTCAAAAGCTGTTCTTACTATATCCGGATATTCCAAGGTTTTAAGCATCAAATCCATCTCTTTCTCTAATTGCAAATCAGAAATTTCCGGATTAGACACTTTATCTTTATCCTTAGCCAAAACACTATTTACCCTTGCTGCCACGTACTGAATGTAATACAAAGGATTTTCCTTATCTTTTTTTACCAATACGTCCAAATCAATATCTATTGGAGTATTGTAATCGCGACTCAAGAAAGCAAACCTAATAGCATCCTTTCCAACCGCATCCAATACTTCCCGCAAGGTAACAAAATCACCCTTACGCTTCGACATCGACTTTTTCTTTCCGTTCTCAATCAAAGACACCCACTGATACAAAACTACTTCCAACCTGGACTCATCGTAACCAAGCGCCTTAACCGCAGCCTTAATTCTTGGAACATGCCCATGATGATTAGCTCCCCAAATATTGACGATATTTTCATAGCCACGCTCATATTTATCCTTATGATATGCAATGTCATTGGCAAAATATGTAGGAGTATTACTTCCATCACTCTTTATCAGTACACATTCTCTATCCTCCAAAAACTCATCACTGGGAGCAAACCAAACAGCCCCATCTTTTTCCTTTGTCAATCCTTTTTCCTTTAAATAATCAATAATCCCCTGAGTTTTTTCTTCTTTAATTGATGACTCGGTTACCCAATTATCATAAACAACACCAAGTTCTGCTAAATCATTTTTTATAGAACTAATCACATCCTCAAATGCCTTTTCACTATCTCCAGATACATTTTTTGCCAAGTTCTCATAAAATTCCCCACTATAATCACCCTCATTTGATCCTGAATAAATCACTTTTATCGAATCTTTGAACTTTTTTACCTGACCTCCAACATTATTAAGATAAAACTCTCTCGTAACTCTATATCCATAAAAATCGAATAACGACGCAATCACATCGCCAATCGGACCTCCACGAGCATTACCCAGATGAATGGGTCCTGTCGGATTTGCCGACACGATCTCAATTACCGCATTTTTACCGCCCCCAATATT
>CAYROP010000035.1:0-4611 GCA_964426075.1 uncultured Gammaproteobacteria bacterium
AAGAAATTACTATTACTTAATATTTCTTGAAGATCGGAAAAGTGTTTTTTAATTACACTAATTTGTTTGTCGGGAAAATAGAGAAAAACAGCAGGTGCTTCATCGACTAAATACTTTTGAAACTCATTATATTGTTGTTGTCTTGCTGATTGAGCAATTGTCTGTCTACCGTCTTCAAGAAGCTTATCAATTCGTACATTACTTAGTTTGGTTAAATTAGTTTGAGCTTGAGTTGAGTGCCAAAGAGAGTATTGGTCTGGGTCCGAGGAAATCGTTTGGGCTCCAACTAATACCTGAAAATTATCTGGAACTCCGCGCACATTTTTTATTTCAACATTGAATCCGCCAGCTGTCCAATCTTCAGCAATTTGCTTGGCAATATTTTCATAGTCTCTGGTGGTACTAATGGTAATTTTCCTCTCGATACCTTTATCTAAGTCTTTTAATAATTCTTCCGCTTTTTTCGTGTCATATTCATATTTTTTAACGTTATCATAGTATGCCCAAGATGTTGAAGGAATTGGCCCAGAGGCAGGAATTCCAGAGCTAATAAAGTCTTTTTGAATCAGATGATTTAAAGCCTGTCTTACTTTTTTATCGCCAAGTAGGACATCTTTTGTGTTAAAAAAAGCTGCAACCAACCTTGTTGGTCTTTTATAATTAATGTTGTCAACATTCGGCCAAATAGTAAATGGGTTCGGATTAAAAACCTCAGTCGATTTCACCCTACCCTGTTTATAAGCAAGATAGGCTGATTCGCGATTGGGAAAAAACTCAATTATTAGTCGTTTAAATCGATTAT
This sequence comes from uncultured Gammaproteobacteria bacterium, assembly GCA_964426075.1. Taxonomy (GTDB): domain Bacteria; phylum Patescibacteriota; class Microgenomatia; order CAYQLK01; family CAYQLK01; genus CAYQLK01. Next base: position 803 of record CAYROP010000035.1, read on the forward strand.
CTGATTTAGTGAAATGTAGTTCTTTTACGATTTGTTCGACCTCCTTTATTTCTGTAAGTTTGTATGACCCGGTTCCTGCATAAGTGCCTTTTCTAAAAATAGGTGCGGATGCTACAGTGGGAAAAGATGCAAGAGGATCATCTAGCTGATACTCAATAGTGTCTTCGTTTATGACTTTACTTTTTACTTTTGGAAAGATATCAACAAAATCTTCAATTACAACTTTTTGTCCATCTTGCCAAACAATATTTTTATCAATTTGAAAAGTAAAAGTTTTTTTGTCGTCACTAACTTTCCAGAAAATAGCAATATCAGGTTTGACTTGGCCGTTTTCGTCGATTTGAGTTAGTCCTCTAGTTGCAAGACTCAAGATTTCTGGAGGAACTTCAGATATTTTGTAATTACCAACTGCTGCGTGGGTATATATATCTCGACCAATGATTAGAGGTAATCCTTTGAATAATAAAGCGAAAATACCGGAAACAAAAATTATTATTATGGCAATTAAAGCTGCTCTTTTGACAATGTATGCTTTGGTTATCCAAAACCAAAATCTGATCCGACGGGAAAAAGCTTTTGTGTTGACTTTCACAATATTTAAAGACTAATAAAATTAATTTAGGATAACGAGCGCAATTGAAACCGCAAAAAAGACTCCTGCCAACCCAATAGTCATATAGTAAAGAATTTTTTCTACTCCCCTTCTAGATCTGTAAAAATCTCCACCGCCTCCAAATGTTGACGAAAGCCCAACACCTTTGCTTTGCAACAGAATTGAAATCGTTAAAAGTATAGATATGATGATTAAAAAAATACTGAGTATTTGATTGATTCCCATAGTGGAAATTATAACAAAAGGTGTTGTTTATTGTTACTTTGTAAGATGAATAATAGCTTCGGCTAGTTTGTCTGGGTCGTGATGAATAGCATAATCTGATTTTATAATGTCAGCGAATTTATATTTTTTATTTTTTGTTTTGGCTATGACATAGTGGTATTTTAGGTTTTCAGGTATTGGAGATTCTGTATTGTTGTTAATCAAGTAATAATCGAATGGGTCAAATCCTAGGTGGCGAATAATTGCTTTCTGATAATCTTCTGCAGAATAATTAGGCGTTTCAAATGGCTTGTTAGTTACATTGATGACAAAAACTTTTTTTGCCTTTGATTTTTTGAGTGCCTTGCTTAACTCGTTAGTTATTAATACCGGTAGTATTGAAGTATAGAGGTCACCTGGTCCTGCAACAATAATATCAGCGTCAAGAATTGCTTGTATGGATTTTCCGAATGCTTTAGCACTCTTTGGAATTAAATGAACCGATTCTAGCTGCCTTTTGCCATTATATTTTCCCAAATCGATATTTTCTTCTCCTGTAACCTTTTTACCTTCAACGGTTTTAGCCCAAATTGAAACCATATTTTGGGTTGCTGGCAAAACCACACCGCGTGGAGAGAGAATTTCGGAGAGTTTTTCAAACGCTAGATTAAAGTCACCTGTAATATCGCGAAGGGCAACAATTGCTAGGTTGCCCAGTTTTTGACCTTCAATCGACGTATCATGACCGTACCTGTCACCTTTAAAACGGTAGAGTAGCATGTCTTTGACTACTGACTCGTCGGCTGAAAGCGCTGCTAAACAAGTAATTAGATCTCCTGGAGGTTGAATATCAAAAGCGCGTCTAACGCGACCAGCGGATCCGCCATCGTCAGCCATAGAAATTATTGCAGTAAGATCGAGATTGGGATAGGTTTTTAATCCTTTTAATAGTTGAGCCGTGCCAATTCCGCCACCAATAGCTACGACCTTTTGTTTGGTCGGAGCAATTTCAAAAAAATCTCCAAGAAACCGATTGATAAATTTCATATTTAGTGCAAGATCCAGCGAACCAGACTTGCGGTGAAAGAGTATACCAGAGCTGCGGCCAAAATGGTAAGGAAAAGGCTTAAATTGATTTCTGGGATGATATAGCCGTTTATGTTTGTAACTGGTGAATAAAATGGTCCAACCTTAAATGATGGGTAGAGCATTGCCAAAAAGTAGAAATATATTGAAGTGAGTATAAAACTTAGTAAACCAAAAAAGATAAAATTTACAGGTAACAAAATTGTTTTTGCGACGGGTCGTACGAAATAATGCACGACGAACAAACCAACACAAGCAATGGTAAAACTGCGCTGACCATCTAGTAACTCAATTGAGTTAATAATTGTAATTGTGACCCAAAATGAAAGTGCAACTGTAATTAAACTTCTGATTATTTTTTTCATCGTATGTATAAATACTATGACACAATCCTTCTTATACCTTCAAATTGTTTTTTCTTCCTCAAATGTCTATGGTAAGTAATTGCAAATCTGTGCGATTCATCTCTTATTTGTTGCAATAATAGCAGTGCGGGAGAATTTCTCTCTAGTAATATTGGTTTGGGGTTATTAGGTAGAAAAATCTCTTCTAATCGTTTGGCTAGTCCAATTAGAGGGATGTTTATGTTGTTCTCTTGTAATATAGAGTATGCAGTGGAAACTTGTCCTTTGCCTCCGTCGATTACAAACAAATCAGGTAGGGTCCAGGAGTTTTTTAATCTTCGTTTAAACATTTCTTTATGCATTGCAAAATCATCGGGTGTATTTTTTGTTTTAATTCTAAATCGACGATATTGACTCTTGTCTGGTGCTCCACTAGTTAAAACAACCATAGAACCTGTAGCGTTAGTGCCTTGAAAATTACTAATATCGTAACATTCAATCCTTTTAGGTGTTTTAGGTAGATTAAGAATTTTTTTAAGCGCTTTGATTTTTTGTAAGTTAAGATCCGATAATAGGTTAGGTGATTTGAGATATTCATCAGGATTTCTGACCTTTTGTGTTACATAAGTTAACCCTTCAATTTGTTTTTTAATACTTAATGCGTCTTCGAATTTTTGATCCTTTGAAGCTTGAAGCATTTGTCTGTTTAAGTCACTAATAATCTTGCGATATTTTCCAGATAAAAATTTAATTAAAATCTTAAGATTTTTTTTGTACTCTAAACGGTTAGATTCTGATCTATACGGATCCGGACATAGACCAAGGTGTACATATAGACATGGCCTCTTGTCTGCATTATGTGTACAAAAAGGAATGACTTTTCTAATGTTTTTAAGAAAATATGTAACCGTTTTTGATGATGGATATGGACCAAAAACGTAATCACCTCTTTTAATTTTGTATTTAGGTTTTCTGATCGCTAAAACCTTTGGTACATTGGAACTAAAGTCAATTTTTATATATATAGGACTTTTGTCATCTTTAACAACAATATTATATTTTGGTAGATATTTTTTAATTAAGTTTGCTTCTAAAAGTAAGGACTCAACTTCTGTTTCAACTTCGATATATTCAATCTTACGTATCTCTTCAACTAATTTGGCTGTTTTAGGTAATAATTTTTCTGTTGGTTTGAAATAACTACTAACTCTTGATCGAAGATTGATTGATTTACCAACATAAACAACTTTTCCCGAATCATCTCTATAAATGTATACGCCCGGGGTTTGTGGTAAGGTTAGAAATTTTTTCCGATCAATTATTTTGCCGCCAATCATAAATTTGTGAGTTTATGGAAGTGGTTCGTCGTGTTTTTGTTTTATTTTTTTAAGACTAAATATTGTGACGCCAATTCCGAAAAGCAATATTAACAAATATATGACTATTTGCGAAAAAAACACGGGCCTGATGGTAATTACGCCTTGAATAACCTGATCTTGGTATATGATTTTAATTGGATATTTTTTATTGGTAAAAAAGTTATTGTTAGTTAGATCAAATTT
>CAYROP010000036.1:0-4273 GCA_964426075.1 uncultured Gammaproteobacteria bacterium
TCAATTGGACTTTTATGGACCCCATGCGTGGGTCCAATATTAGCTTCCGTTATTTCTCTTGCAATTACAGGAACTGTCACCTTTGATGCTTTTTTGATTACTCTTTCCTACTCGCTTGGAACAGCGATTCCAATGTTTTTAATTATGCTCGGAGGACAGAATGCCTTGAAGCGTGTCCCTTGGTTACTTTCTAACTTGAGTCATATTCAGAAAATTTTTGGTGTACTTATGGTTTTGACAGCTATAGGTATATTTTTCAATATTGATCGAAGGTTTCAAACTTTTATTCTAAACACCTTTCCACAATACGGAACAGGACTTACTAAGTTCGAAGATAGTGAGGTAATTAGAAACGCACTAGACGAGAAAGAAGGCAATGAAGTAAACAGTAAAACCATTGCAGAATCGATTTTGGACCTGCTGGAGTCAAAAGGCGTACAGGCTCCGGAGATAGTTCCTGGTGGTGTTTGGTTTAATTCTGAACCACTGAGTCTTGAACAGTTAAAAGGTAAGGTGGTTTTGATCGACTTCTGGACTTATTCGTGCATTAATTGCCAAAGAACTTTGCCATATTTAAGAACATGGTATGAGAAATACAAGGATAGTGGATTAGTTATCATTGGAGTTCATTCTCCCGAGTTTGAGTTCGAGAAAAGTGAAAAGAATGTTGCTCAAGCTATAAAAGATTTTAATCTTACATATCCGATCGTTCAGGATAATGATTTTAAAACATGGCGCGCATATAAGAATCGTTTTTGGCCAGCTAAATACTTTATTGATAAAGATGGGTATGTTAGGTTTACTCATTTTGGCGAGGGTGCCTATGATGACAGCGAAAAAGTAATTCAAGAACTTCTTAAAGAAGCTGGATCTACGACTGAATCTTTAGAGATAAATAATCCAACATACCAAATTAATTCAAAAACTCCGGAGATTTATTTGGGATATGGAAGAATCGATCATTTTGTATCGCCTGAGAATATTAATCAAGACGCTTTAGGTCGTTATACTGTTCCGACTAAGTTAGGAAATAATGAGATGGCCTACGAGGGCGATTGGAATATTATGGAAGAATATGCAAATCCACAAAAATCTGCAAAGTTACATCTTAACTTTGATGCTCAAGAGGTGTTTTTGGTAATGCGAACCAAAGGAGATGCTGCAAAGATACGAGTTTATCTTGATGGTGTTCTTCAATACTTTGGAGAAGATAATATTGATGGAGTTGTTACAATTGATAAGGACACTTTGTATAAAATTATAAAGTTACCATCACCTGGCAAACACAACCTTAGGCTTGATTTTGAGGATAGTAATGTGGAATTGTACGCATTTACTTTTGGCTAAGGATTAACCTTTTTTTTATTTTGTTTCAATCTATGTGATTTTGATATGGGTGGCTAAGCGGGCTCGAACCGCCGACCTCCAGGTCCACAACCTAGCGCTCTAACCAACTGAGCTACAGCCACCATTTATTTAGCTTTTGCTTACAAAGGCGTGTCGTATTGTACCTTAATCTTTAAATTTCTTCAAAATTGTTTCGCGATATTTATCCTTAGTCATTGAGATATAAATTAAAGGCAAAATACCAGCTGTATTGAAGATTAACAAAAGAATAAACCAGGTTTTATCAGACATTCTGGCCGCTCTCCATAGCGCTTTGGCTTTGAAAATCAGCTCAAATATTGTGATAGCAATGATTACTATCCAAAAAACTGCTGCAATGGCAAAAAAACCACCCAATTCTGGAGTATTTGTGCCGTAGGTTGTGTCCATTTCTTGTTCCAGCGTAGAGAAGGCTTGATCAAACTCTGTTGATGTATTCTGTGTAAGATATTGCATGTTTTATTTATTTCACCTCCTTTTTGAAAAAACTGTTACTTCTATTATAATATCTTAGCTTCGGTTATATACGAGTAATGTCTCCATAGCTCAGTGGATTAGAGCGAACGCCTTCTAAGCGTTAGGTCGCAGGTTCGAATCCTGCTGGAGGCACAAAAATTTGATGTCTAAGCATTGACTTAATAGGCCTATAGTGATATAATTTAGCCTCGCACATTTAGAAGAAGAGGCAAAGTTGCGCAAAAAAGTCGGCTTCTACTCGTTCCATCTCTCGGTAATCGGCCTTTCCCTCCTCATCATCTATCGAGCAATCAAGTCAGTGTTTCAAAGCTCGGCTTCAGAACCGGAGTTCGAAAAACTCGACAAAGTCGACGGACCAGTCGTCGAAGTAGTCAGTATTCCTCCGAAGACCACGATCGCCGTCACTGAGTGGTTGCTAAGCCAAGGATACAAACTTGGGCGTGGCCACTATCTGTGTGAAGATGACGACTTCTCAGACATAAGCCATTTCTCCATCTTCGGGAACAAGCGCAGGGGTGGAAACCATGCGGTCATCAAATCGTTTTTTCATGACCTGTCGTACACGTATCGCGAAGTTCTTGGTGATGTGTGCACCGAAGGTGACTGCACCAAGAAAGGTCGAAGGCGCTACGATTGGGCATTTCACTCTCACGGAGAGTGCAATCTTCAGTCAAATCGGTTGTTGGTTGACCAGATGGCCAAAGAGTTCGCGGTATCAATCCTCTTTATTGAGGAGTCAAAAGAGCGCGAATTTGAAAAGCGTCGAACATTCCAGTAGAGCTCGAATCCCGAGCCAAATGTGCCCCTGTGCTTCCGAAAGGAGGTTTAGGGGCATTTTTCTTTTCTAAATGAATTAAAATATAAGTTCTTACTTATGAAAATTAAACTAAAAATATCCATATTTATTGCTTTGGCTATTAACTTGGTCTTACCGATAAGTGTTTTGCGAGCTGAGACTGTGGAGCCAAATACTCATCAAAGTGTAATTCCCTCACCAAATAATAGATTTGGCATTCACCTTAACGAGCCAGAATCTGATATTGAACACGCAAAGCTTATGGTAAATAGTAATGGTGATTGGGGTTGGGTCGTGATGGTAATTCGATCTAATGACCGCAATAAAGAGAAATGGCAAAGGATTTTTAATAAATTACGCGAAGAGCATCTTATTCCTGTTGTTAGGATTGCAGGCAAACCTAATGCGAACGGATATTGGGAGAGACCAAGTGATAATGACGCAAAGGATTGGGCAGATTTTTTGGACTCATTAATCTGGCCAACAAAAACGAGGTTTGTAACTTTGTATAACGAACCAAATCATGCAGGAGAATGGGGTGGCGAGGTGGATCCGGTTGATTATGCAAATAGATTTGTGGAGCAAGCAAAAAGACTTAAAGAAAAATCTTCAGATTTTTTTATTTTAAACGGCGCAATTGATGCTGCACCTCCAAATGAAATGCCACAGTTTGCAAGTTTTGAATATTTTGTAACTCAGGCTGTAGAAGGTAATAGCGAATTTTTAACTTATATTGATGGTTGGGCATCACATAGTTATCCAAATCCTGATTTTGCTGCTCCGGTCACTGGAACCGGCAAAGCTTCAGTTAAATCATATGTTTATGAGAAAAATTTTGTCGAAAATTTAGGCAAAAAAATTGATTATGTTTTTGTTACTGAAACTGGATGGAAACATAGTCAAGGAGTGAACATTGATGATAATAGAATTAGTGTACAAGAGGCAGCGAATCGATATAAATACGCATATGAATCGGTATGGATCGAAGATTATTTGGTAATGGTTGCTCCGTTTATTATTGATTATCCTGATAAACCTTTTGATAATTTTAGTTTCCTTAATCCAAAAGTATTGGGAGAGAGAACTGGTAAATATTTACCTAATTTTGAAACAATCCAAAACTTGCCAAAAACAATAGGAAAAGCTTTTCAAGAAACTAAGGCTAAATTCGAAGATATTGGATTAAAAAGTTTTTATAAAAAGGGTTCAAATTTTGAGGCGTATGTAACATTTAAAAATATCGGCCAAAGTTTGTGGGGTGATAATGCAGAGGTTACACCAAAAATAACCGGTGATGAAAAAGTTACTGATTTGAGCATGGAAAAGGTTACAAATTCAACTAAAACTAATGTAAATGAAAGTGAAACTTGGGTAGTTAGTGGTAATTTGCCTGAAAAAGGAGTTATTACACTAAGTTTTACGCCGATTGATCAAAATCAGAACTCTTTATCAAAACCTGTTAATATGCCGATTTATGTGGCAGACGGGTGGGAATATGTATATCTTTCTGTAAGGGATATACTTTCTGGAATATTGTAAGTAAAATGTGTCAGAGTTTTAGGGAACGTAGCTCAGCGGTAGAGCAGTCGCCTCTTAAGCGATTGGTCCAGGGTT
>CAYROP010000037.1:0-3098 GCA_964426075.1 uncultured Gammaproteobacteria bacterium
AGAATCGGATAAAAAGGGTTAGTGTTTTTTGTTAGAATTAAACTGGGCTTGTATGAGCTCTTAATCTGCCCTAAATGACCGAAATTACAACCAAAAATTTTGATATACCAGTCGAGACAGAACTTCCTGAAGAGAAGATTGATTTTGTGCAGGGCGAAATAAGTCATTCTGATCCAGTTCTTCCAAAAATAGACATAAAAGGAGCAGAGGTTTTGGGAAATTTGGGCGAAGTTCATACTGACCATATTCAGGCTATTGGAGGGGTCAATACTGATTCTGATTCAGCTAAGGTCTTGCCAGAACATATATCTGAAACAGTGTTAGTCGGGAAAGGTGATACTGACAAGTCATCAAGTTGGCTAGCAGAAGTGAGAAATAGGATGGCTAAATTGAAAGGAGCTGCGTAACCGAGTATGGATTTGGACTTAGCTAGTTTAATTAGTACATTGCTTACAATAATTGGAGTTGTTTTGATATTAGGTGTAACTAGTGCGGTTGGGGCTTATTTTGGAGCGATTAAATACCGGAATAAAGATAGAGAAGAAAGATCGTTAAATTTCGTTTTATTGTCGGTAGCTGTGCCAAGGGATAATGAAGTTAAGATCGATGCGATTGAACAGATGTTTTCGTCGTTGTCAGCACTTTCTGTGCCTGAAGGATTTTTGAGTTTTCTAAAGCCTAAGGATCATATTTCATTCGAGATCGTAGCATTGCCTGGTGATATTAGATTCTATGTATCCTTGCCGAAGGACTATAAAGATTTATTAGTCAAGCAGATTTATGCAACTTATCCTGGGACAATGATTCAGGAGGTTGAGGAATATAATATTTTTAATGAGACTGGGGAAGTAAGTTATGGAGCGATGAAGCTAAGTAAGGCGAATTATTTTCCCATTAAAACTTACAAAGAACTTGTAACAGATCCGTTATCCTCATTGACCTCACCGATGGCATCTTTACAGGAAGGTGAAGGAGCTTGTATTCAAATATTGGTTTCAGGGGCTGATTCTAAGTGGAAGGATGCGGGTAAGGCGTTTGTGGCTAAGCAGAAGCATGTATCGACTGATGACAAAGGTTCAAAAAGTAGTGGAGATCCAAGACAGATAGAGGCAGTTGAATCTAAAATGTCGAAATTAGGGTTAGAAACATTGGTAAGGATTGTTGTTTCAAGTAAAACAAAAGAAGGATCAAAAATTCACTTCGACAACATTAAAAATGCTTTTTCACAATTTTCTTCAGACTTTAATAAATTTTCATCTGATAAGGTGGGTAATAAGCGGGCATTTATGGAGGATTTTATATACCGATATATGCCTGTAAGAGGCCATGGGTCAATATTAAATATTGAGGAGTTGGCGAGTATATTTCATTTTCCAAACAAAAGTGTAGAAACGCCAAATATTCATTGGTTGAACTTTAAACGTGCGCCAACTAGCTCAAATATGGCAACCGAAGGGTTGCGTTTAGGAAATAGTGTTTTTAGAGATAATGAGCGAGAGGTTTTTTTAACTGATGATGATAGAAGACGGCATGTTTATATTATTGGACGAACAGGAACAGGAAAAACTGAGCTACTTAAGTCAATGATGTTGCAGGATATTAAGGCCGGAAAGGGTATTTGTTTTATAGACCCCCACGGTGATGCGGTTGAGGATTTGTTGACAAAAATACCAAAGGAAAGAGCTGAGGATGTTATTTATTTTGACCCATCTGATATGGAACGGCCAATGGGTTTAAACATCATTGAAGCGCATACAGAAGAACAGAAGGGGATGATTATTTCTAATTTTATTGGACTAATGTACAAGCTTTATGATCCTCATCATCAGGGAATTGTTGGCCCAAGACTTGAGCATGCGATAAGGAATTCAATGTTGACGGTTATGAGTATACCTGGTGCAACTTTAATTGAAACTTACCGAGCTGTAACAGATCTTAATTATGTCAAAGAGATTTTACCAAAAGTAACTGATCCGGTTGTAAGAAGATATTGGACGGACGAAATTGCTAATACGAACGAATATCACAGATCTGAGACTTTGGGATATTTTGCTTCAAAATTTGGCAGATTTGTGACTGACAGGATGATTAGAAATATTATTGGGCAGTCTAAAAGTGCTTTTGATATTCGAGACGTGATGGATAATCAAAAAATACTCCTAATCAACTTATCAAAAGGCAAAATTACTCCAGAAAATTCGCAATTTTTGGGACTTATTTTGGTGCCAAAAATATTAACTGCAGCAATGAGTAGGCAAGATATGCCGGAGGCAGATAGAAAAGATTTTTATTTGTATGTTGATGAGTTTCAGAATTTTGCGACTGAAACATTTGCCGAGATTTTGTCTGAGGCAAGGAAATATAGGTTGAATTTGATTGTTGCTAATCAGTTTATTAACCAAATGGAGGAGAACGTTAAGAATGCTGTGTTTGGCAATGTTGGTACGCTTATTTCTTTTAGGGTTGGAACGGATGATGCTAATGTATTAACACATGAGTTTAAGGGATTATTTAATGAGTTTGATTTGACAAATGTGGCGCGTTTTCAAACTTATGTAAGGACAATTTTTCACAATGAACCTCTTGAACCTTTTTCAATGGATACGACTAGAGATTTGAGTAAGGAAGTAAAAAATAAGGAATTGGCGGAAATCATTAGACAGTTGTCGAGACAGAAGTTCGGCAAAGATGTTTCTGTGCTTGAGCCTGAGATTGTGCAACGGGCAAAGTTGGGTTAAGCGAAAAAAGTGGACCAGCTTGGACTGATACCTCTGACATCGACCTTAACTTAATTTGCGTGCAAATTCTGTTTGGGCAAAAATGTGGGCGCGCTTGGACTTGAACCAAGGACATCGACCTTATAAGAGTCGCGCTCTAACCAACTGAGCTACGCGCCCGTAACTCCCCACATTTTAGCGCTAGAAATACTCGCCAAAATTCATATAATTTCTGCTGCTGGCAAAATTATACTCAGTTTTGGCTATGTTTTGTGTTTCAGGAAGCCTGAAACTAAAAGAGTCGCGCTCTAACCAACTGAGCTACTGGTCCTCGTTTGGACAAAGGAGATTTTACTTCAAAAATCTGCTCGTGACAAAGAT
>CAYROP010000038.1:0-1422 GCA_964426075.1 uncultured Gammaproteobacteria bacterium
TCAAACTTTAGTAGAATATTAGTTAATGACCAATCTTGCCCAATCTCCAGCCTTTTCTCCGACCAAAATAGCTTCAGCCAGCACTATCAACGCGTTCGACATTTTTCTTAACACTATTCTCATTCCAATCTATTACTTTTCAATACCAGCAATTCTCACCACATTTTTCGCCCCATACAAAAAAACCGCTTTTGTCGACAAAAATCCAGGACTCTCTACCAAACTTAATAATCTTGTTACCAGCATTATTTCACGCCTGATCGGTGCAATTATCAGATTTTTTATCACAATTATTGGATTATTTTCATTTCTACTTTTCCTACCACTTGGACTGCTACTTGCAATTATTTCTATACTTCCTCCAATTTCGTATCTAATATTCAAAAAAATCACCCCAGATGATATTCAAACACAAGAAACCACGTTAGTTTCAGAATTTTTTACGCTTTTAATAAAATCTAATTTTTTTAAATTCTTTGTCTCTAAAACAGGTTTATCCTCAGAAATATTTACACCGTTACTTGCTGACAAAACTGCATTAACAACTATTGACGCTGAACTATTAAGGGAAGGGCTTAAAGAAAAACTAGCCTTGCTATATCAAAAATACCCACCATTCAAAGAAATATTAGAAAAAAATCACCTAAATGAAACTGACATATTAAACATCGGAACCTGGTACGAATTAGCCAACCCTGTACGCTCACCAATTATTCTTTCAAGAAAAAAGGTTCAATCACTAAACGGGCTTGGACACGACCTAGCCTATGGTTACACAATTAACCTCGATCGGTTTTCCAAAAATTTACTTACTTTAGAAACAAAGGACATCAAGGTCCTAGGCCGAAGCACAGAAATCGCTCAAATCGAAACCACGCTTAGCAGTTCGAGAAATAGCAATATTATTATTGTCGGTGAAGCGGGTGTCGGCAAACATACGATCGCAATTGAGCTTGCCCGTAGAATAAGTCGTGGTATTTCCCCAAAAACTTTAATCCACAAAAGAGTCTTAGAAATCGATTTTCACTCTATCCTCTCTCAAGGCGCTAACCATGAGGATTCAAAAGTATTAGTTAGTAAAATTTTGGAAGAAGCTCAAGAGGCTGGAAATATTATTTTAGTAATCGATGATCTTGATCAATTCGTTTCTTCGCAAGACGGTAGAACTGATATTTCCGAAATGATTATTAAATCTGCCGAAAGCAACAAAATTCAAATCATTGCCATGACTAATCAATCCTTATATGACAAATATGTCTTATCGCATCCAAGCTTAGCAAAGAATTTTTCAAAAATTATCATAAAACCCCTCTCTGTTCCCGAAACAATCAAAGTACTTATTACTGGCGCAGAAAAACTTCAACACGACCAAAAAATCACCTTTAATTATTTTGGTATTAAAGATATTGTTCAAAAATCAGA
>CAYROP010000038.1:1522-2959 GCA_964426075.1 uncultured Gammaproteobacteria bacterium
CTTCAGGTTTCTAATACCAAAAAACCAATTGGCACCTTTCTCTTTCTCGGCCCAACAGGTGTAGGAAAAACACAAACAGCCAAAATTCTTTCTAAAGAATACTTTGGTAACCAAGACTATGTTTTAAGACTTGATATGAGTCAATTTCAAGATTCCTCAGCGGTCGAAAAACTAATCGGCTCAAATATTACCAACCAACCAGGAATACTTACCACCCAACTCCAAACCAAACCTAATGCTGTGCTCCTTCTGGATGAGCTAGAAAAAGCTCATCCCAAAATTCTTAATCTACTACTTACAATTCTTGATGAAGGATATATTACTGACGGCTTTGGTAGAGAGGTCAAAGCTCAAAACACCATAATTATCGCAACGAGTAACGCAGGAGCTCAACTCATCGCCGAACTTGTTAAAACACAAACTTCATATCAAACTTTACACGATTCCCTTCTCGAACACATCAAACAAGAAAATATTTTCTCTCCTGAATTTATCAACCGATTTGATGAAGTAATTATCTTCCATCCGCTTACTCAAGATAACCTTAAAGAAATCGTCAAATTAAATCTCAATGATCTCAATCATAGGCTCAAAAACGAAAAAAACATTGCTATAAATATCAACGAAACACTGATTAATTTTATTGTTGAAAAAGGCTATGATCCTGCTTTTGGTGCTAGAAACATTATTCGTTTCATTCAAGATTTTGTCGAAGATTCAGTTGCAAAAACCTTGCTCGATAACCCGAAAGTTACAGGCGAAATAACTATTGAGATTCCTGCTTCTTAAACGCTCTGTAGGCTTCTAACACTCTAGTATTAACTCCATCACCACCCAATAGAATATCTGCCTCCACACCATCTCCAACCCAGGCTATGTTTCTCCGCCCTTGCTCCCGATTCTCTATTTCACCAGAAAATTTATCAATACTAACAGCGTGATAATAATAAGTATTGCCGTTTAGTGTTGTTGCAACAAACTCACTAAACACAGTTATTTCTTCAGGTGTCAAACCAACTTCTTCACTAGCCTCTCTGACTGCAGCCGCAAAAACATAATCTTCTGCTTGGCGATCAATATCCTCTATCTTTCCACCAGTAAAAGTCCACCGATCTTTAAACGGACCTTCATCCAACCTTTGTTCAAGAAGTAAAAGCCCTTCTTTGTCGAAAACAAGAGTTACAACTTCTCTGAGTTGTTCATTCATTTTTTACAAATTATTGAGGTGCGGGCGGGATTCGAACCCGCGAATAACAGTTTTGCAGACTGTCCCCTTAAACCACTTGGGTACCGCACCATATTTTAGCTTCGGGTCAGTATATCAAAACTTCAGTCTTTGTTGTAGAATAGCGAAGCGGAGGTGAACTGCCCAATTTTTATGAAAGGTAACGACAGACCCAAAAGAGAAAAGAAAAAACCAAAAAAGAGTAAAAAGTA
>CAYROP010000039.1:0-2879 GCA_964426075.1 uncultured Gammaproteobacteria bacterium
TTGATGAATTTTTGACTAAATTAATTAGATATACCAACACCACTAAAAACATAATCGTCGACACTAAAACCCCAAAAACAGACATAATTAGTTATTATGAGTCAGAATTTTTCCGTAGATATTTAGATCTTGAAGGATACAAAGACAATACCCACGGCCTAATACTTAGCAAATTAATGGAGTTTTACAAATTTATAGAACTAGCTAAAGTACTAGAAATTAATAATTTTCCAAAAATTAATGAAGAAGAATTTTACAAAATTTTTAAATCTAGGTCATCCAATGCATCTAACCCTGCAAGCCTTGAATTAGAAAAAAAATATCGAGAAGCAAAAGCTGATTTAGATAAAATACAATCAGCTAAATTTTACAAACTTTGGCAAAATTATAACAAGCTCAAAAAACTTTTCATTAAAAACTAAATGTTAAAAACTAATATTGAAGTATCAGTCATTGTATTAAATTATTTTGGAGAAAAACTTATCACCAAATGTCTTGATTCGATTTATAATCAGAATTTTGATCGAAAAAAACTCGAGGTTATAGTAGTAGACAATAACTCTCAAGACAAAAGTAAAACTATATTAAAAAATTATCAAGAAAAAGTTCAAGAAAATTTAGTTTTAATTTTTAATAAAAACAATCTTGGTTTTGGAGAAGGGAATAACTGTGGAATCAACGTTGCAAAAGGTCAATTTGTTGCCTTATTAAACAATGATTGCATTGTTGACAAAAACTGGCTTAATGAATTAGTTAACACCGCAAAAGCTAATCCAAAATCTTTCGCAATCAATTCCAAGATTTTACTTTATCCAGCAATAATTAAATACCAACTTAAATCCAATATTTCTGAACTAAAATTAACAAAAAGCCATTTACTCAAAACAATAGGCAAATCTGAAATCTCAATTAAAGTGATTTCTGATGGTAAATTTTTTTATGCTGAAATTCCATTCGACAAATTTAATGACGAAGTCGTCGAAGTCTCAGATGGTCTTAGTATAAAAAAAATCAATGTCTCTAAAAAAACAAACTATTATCACAAAATACAAAATGCGGGCATAACAGTGTTTCAAAATGGCTACGGAAGAGATAACGGATCGCTTATCAGGGATAGTCTACAAGACTATGAAATTGATAATAATCAATATAAAAAAACTAAAGAGGTTTATGCTGCCTGCGGAGGCGCTGTTTTGTATAAGAAATCAATATTAAAAACTTTGGGTGGGTTTGATAATAATTTCTTTCTCTATTATGAAGATGTTGACATATCTGAAAGAGCAAGACTATTAAATTATTTAGTAATTTTTAGTCCGAACGCAATTGCGTATCATTATCATTCATTATCAGCAAAAGAGTGGTCGCCATTATTTATTTTCCATTCAGAAAAAGGCCGGCTTCTACATACTTTTTTTAACTTTCCAGTTAGAGTTTTTATCAAAGAATATATCCGCTTCACCTATACTTCAATTTTAAGATTCTTATTTATGAGTACAAATTCAGAGAACAGAGTTAAAAATATTCAATATATAAAAGTAGCTAAATATTTTGTTTTTAATATATTCAAGCTTATTTTAAGAAGAATCAATCGAAATAAAAATTTACCAAACAATGCTATAAAAAATAACTTTAAAAAAATATTTGAAGGCTACTGGTATTTTAATTAATATGCAAAAAACAGCAGTTGTTTATGATAAATGGTTAGACACCTTGGGCGGGGGAGAATTTATGGCATGCAAGGTCGCAAGATGTTTAATTGAGGAGAACTACAAAGTCACCTTTGTTTGTGGAAAACTTGTATCAAAAAAAACAATTATCGATAAACTAAATATTAATTTAGATAAAGCTGAGTTCGTTGAAGTATGGAATGACGAATTAAAATTAAAACACCTTACCAAAGGCAAAGATCTTTTTATTAATGCGTCATTTATGGATTACTCATTAGGTTATGCAAAGAAAAATATTTACATTACATTCTTCCCAACAAAAGCTCATGAGAATATAAAAGGATACATAATTAACTCAGTTGTTACACCAATTTTTACAAAATTATCAAAACCTATTGAATTTATTATTCAACCTGATTTTGTCCGGTATTATCACGGCCATCTTTTATATACAGTTAATAATGAATCAAAAGTTGCTTATTACAAGTTAACAAAAAACAAAATATATACAATTAAATTTTCAGTATTATTTAAAGAATTTACCAAAACATATCTCGAAAACATATCAGCAACCTTCGATAATGCAAAAATTATTAGTAATACTTATAAAATAATTCATTCAAGAAACCAGATAATTTTTAGATATTCTGTTAAACCCAAATCTGAAACAATATATTTAAAGTTTACAAATCATAATCACCACCTCCAAGACAATGTTGAATTAATTCTAGACAAAATTAAACCAGTTTATGGATTAGAAAAACTACTGAGTCCAATTACACAAAAATTTACAGACAGAGTAAGAGCTGGCGTTTTTGTTAATGTCAAAAAAAGGATGGAAAAATACGACAAGATTATTGCAATTTCAGAATTCACCAAAGCTGGAATAAAAAAATATTGGGGCCACGATTCAGTTATTTTATATCCACCAGTTGATATGCTTTACAACAAAAATGTTAAAAAGAAAAACTACATCATAAGTATTGGCCGTTTTTTTACTCTTGGACACGGCAAGAAGCAAGAAATATTAATTGAAGCTTTCAAAAAAATGTACGATTCACAAAAAATAAAATGGGAATTACACTTAGTCGGCGGACTAGGTAATGAGCCAAGTAGTCAAAATTTCGCCAAACACCTAAAAGACATTTCCAATGGTTACCCAATTTTTTTTCATTTTAATACCAGTAGAAAATTCTTAGTGAATCTTCTACA
>CAYROP010000040.1:0-2389 GCA_964426075.1 uncultured Gammaproteobacteria bacterium
ACTGGTTGCCGAGCCCCTCCCCTTTGCTGGCCCCCTTCACGAGACCGGCGATGTCCACGATCTCCACGGTGGTGGGCACGATGCGCAGGGGCTTGACCAGTTCGGCGAGCTTGTTCAAACGGGCATCGGGCACGGTGATCGTCCCGATGTTCGGCTCGATGGTGCAGAAGGGAAAATTCGCCGCCTGCGCCTTTGCATTGCTCACGCAGTTGAACAAGGTGCTCTTGCCCACGTTGGGCAGACCGACGATACCGCACTTCAATCCCATGGTCCGCGAAAAGGTCCGCGAAAGTAGGTGGAGCCCTTGTACGCCGGACCGATCTATCAATGGGCAAACGCTAGGGGATGTTCTTGCCTGAGGTCGAGGTCAAAGCCTGCAAGCAGGTATCCCCGTTCCGCATGCCGGGAGGGGGCGATCGCATGCCCCCGGCCTGGGAGCGGGGGCAGCGGACCAGTTTTGTTCAAATACGCCTGTACAATGAAGCGCTGGACGTGGTTATTCGCCCCCCTGATCTTGATCCCGCAGGCCTGCCAGGACAGCCGGGCGGATAATGTCGAAACCACGACGCCCCCTCTCGATTGCGATGTCCCGCCATCGGTCCCGGCCAGCAATTCGGAGATGGCGTCGTTCCTAGCCGGTCTACAGGACGCGTTGAATGCCGAACCAGGCATGTACGAGAGCGGAATTCATGCCGATATGCTCGGCCGCCAGATCGCCCTTGCGACCGATCCTGTCGAGCGGATCAAGCTCACCCTGCAACAGTCCCAAGATCTGCTGAACGCAGGACGCACAAGGGAAGCGATCGAGAAAGTGAACCCCGTGCTCTCCTATTTGAATGAAGGTCGGATGAAGATGCCGGTCGAGGGCAGGCTGCGTCTGCTCCATCACCTTGCGATATGCTACATGCGGCTGGGCGAACAGGCCAACTGCCAGAACAACCACAACGAGGAGTCATGCATTCTGCCCTTGAGCGAAAAGGCTCGACATCGAGATCTTGAAGGATCTCGGAAGGCCATCGAGATCTATGGCCAGATCCTTCAGGCATTCCCGGATGACCTGATCGCGCGGTGGTTACTGAACGTGGCTCATATGACCATTGGCACCTACCCTGCCGATGTCCCTGCAAGGTGGTTGATACCGGAGTCCGCGTTCGGCGCGAAGGACGGGTTCCCCCGGTTCCGCGACATCGCAGGCGCCATAGGGCTCAGCGAGAATAGCCTGGCTGGGGGGGTGTGTACAGAAGATCTCAATGGCGATGGTTTCCTGGACATCATGACATCGGGATGGTCCCTAAAGGAACAGGTGCGGCTCTTCCTGAGCAACGCTGACGGAAGTTTCAGCGATCGTACGCAGGAAGCGGGCCTTATGGGGATCACCGGCGGGCTTACCCTGAACCATGCGGATTATGACAACGATGGACTTGTGGATGTACTTGTGCAGCGGGGAGCATGGATGCAGGAAAGCTTTCAGCCGAACTCCCTTTTGCGCAATCTGGGCAATGGGCGCTTCGAGGATGTGACGAAAGCCGTTGGCATGTTCAAAATGCATCGCTCGCAGAGCGGTGCATGGGGCGATTATGACAACGATGGCTTCCTGGACCTGTTCGTTGGGAACGAGACCGGTAGGAATGCGGTACTCCCGTGTGAACTCTATAGGAACAATGGCGACGGCACCTTCACAGAAGTGGCCGCACAAGCGGGTGTAGCGGTGGTCGGGTTCATCAAAGGCACTGCCTGGGGCGATGTGAACAACGATGGTTACCTGGATCTGTATCTCTCCGACCTTGGCGGGCCCAACAGGCTGTTCATGAACAAGGGGCCCGGTGACGACCGGCGCTACACCTTCCAGGAGGCGCCTAACGCGGCTGGTGCCTCCCTTCCCAAGGACGGGTTCCCCAGCTGGATGTGGGATGTGAACAATGATGGATGGCTCGACATCTTCGCCGGTGCGTTCCCGCGAGATCGCCGGGGTAATTATGCAGCGGATGTCACTGCCTATTACATAGGCATACCCACACCGGCTGAATCGCCCAGGCTGTATCTCAACAGGGGCGATGGCACCTTCAAGGACGTCACCGCGTTCGCAGGCCTTGACCAGCCGCTTTTCGCCATGGGTAGCAATTTTGGCGACGTGAACAACGATGGATGGCTGGATCTCTATCTCGGGACCGGTGAGCCCGACTATCGTTCCATCATACCCAACCGCATGTTCCTCAACGAAGGGAATGGACGCTTCCGCGACGTGACCACAGCGGGTGGGTTCGGTAACTTGCAGAAGGGTCATGGTATCGCGTTCGCCGACCTCGACAACGACGGCGATCAGGATATCTATGCTTCGTTGGGCGGAGCCTATGATGGGGACGGCTACCAGAACCAATTACTCGAGAAC
>CAYROP010000041.1:0-2385 GCA_964426075.1 uncultured Gammaproteobacteria bacterium
CCGTTAATAATAATTTTAGCTTGCGGATCGGAAGTTATTTGAAGCGAGGCTTTTGAGCCCGAAATTGAATTACAGCCAGTAATTGGTATTACAAGTAAAAATAAGAATATTAATTTGAAATATTTTGTCATAAATGTAGACAAATTTTACATAAATTGTTTCCCGATTGACATCATCATATTTGACTTTTTCCCCTTTTTTTGATATTATAGGTCGTTCAAATCTCCATTTTTGGAGGTAATATTATGAAAAAAATAACGACTAAAAGACCGAAAAAACCTCATTTATCTTTGCCTTGCGCGAGCTGGATAGCTTCGCAAGGCTTAAAACCACTCCCCTTCATACGACAAATATCCGGTTTGATTGCTGACAAGGTTGTCAACCTATTTGTTACAATTATTATAGGTTTAATAAAATTAATATTTTATACTTATAGAAAAGTTAACGCATTCCCCCACAAAAGAATTAGTGTTAAGTATGGTTTAATTTTGTCAATTTTTATGGTTATTTTTGGACTAATTTCTATTGATCAAAGTCAAAATAAAAAACAGGAACAAATAGAGATCGTTATTGCAGCTAGCGAGGAAAAGAATGAGTTTGGGCAGATTTCTAATACAATCGGCTGGGAGTCATGGGACGAAGATTTTATTATTCCGGTTGGCGGATACAAAAGCCAAGGATATCGCCGTGGACACAATGGAATAGACTATGCTGCGGAAATCTATAGCCCTGTTCACCCAATTACAGCTGGTAAAGTTGTACATACTGGATGGGAAGCTGGTGGTTATGGATTAACCGTTATAGTTGATCATGGTCACGAGCTGATTGCCAGATACGCACACTTAGCGAATACAAATGTAAAAATTGGTCAAGAAGTGAGAACTGAAGACAAGCTTGGTGAAGTTGGTTTAACTGGCCGAACAACTGGTCCTCATGTGCACGTGGAAATCTATGACCAAGATCAAAATATTAACCCTGAAAATTTTATTCCGCTTGTAAACTGAAAATAACCTACCTGGGTCTTAGTTTGCGTATTTTGGACGTGGATTTGTATTTTTTTTCTTGATGTTTGCGAGAATTTTTTGGTAAATCTATATCTGATAGTTCTTCAAATAGAACTTTGAGTTTTATTGGGTTTGCAACTTTTTCCATAACAATTGCGTGCTTATCGTAGCCTGCGGTAACAATATCAAGATCCCCTGAATTGTATAAAAATCTTTCAAAAAAAGATTGCTCAACTGTAACATGCGTAACTCGATTGATTGGGGCAGATGTTATTTTTTTAGAAAAAATACCTTCAATAATAATAAATCGACGATTTGTAATAGCATAACTTATCTCACGGTTTTTTCTTAAAACCCCAAGCAGTTTAGGAAGCCCCAACAAAATAAAGGCAAAAGGAAGCCAAAAAATTATTTGAAGGATATAGTACCTTTGACTGATACCACTAAAATACAAAACCTCTTCGTTTTCAATTAAATATTTCTTTAGTTTTTTTAACGATTTTGGTTTTGGTTTTTTGAAACCAAACTTAGTAATATCCATTCTTCTTATTATAGTAGAGCTTGGTGGTTACTAGTTAAAAATGAGTAAAATCTGGAAAATATTTAATCAGAAAAGTCGGCATTTAGAATAACAGGACCTGGTCTTGGATCGTTTTCAATAATGTTTGGATCAAACGACTCAAGTGTAACAACCAAAGAGTCGTAACCAACAAAGCTAGAATTTGGCAAATTAAATGTCAGTGTATAAATTACTCCTTCTTTTTTAACAATTCCTAATGGTTGTACGAATGGTGCAAGGTCAATATTTCTTTTGTAAGATAAATTGTTAAAAAATGTGCCATATTTTTCATCTAAATCTGAGCTGTTAGTCCTACCTGGACCACCATTAAGTCCAGCGTCAACAAGATAGGCATTAAGCAGTGTATTCTCCGGTAATATTAGGTTTTTGAGGTCGATGTTAATTTTTAGCTGAGCATTTTCAAAATCAATGACCGCATTACCACTAATTCCATCAAGTCCAGCGACACGAGCTAGGGCAGTTTGATTAAGTTTAAAATCTTTGCCTGTAATGGCATTTTTAATAGTAATGTTTTCTTCGACAGAAATGTCCGGTACTCTTGTCTGGGAAAATATATAACCGAGAATAATACCTACAAAAATTAAAATGAAATAAACCACAAGCGAAAATGGGTTAATTGTCGTTTTTTTGCCTTTTTTCTTAGCCATGAATTGAATGTTTTGAAGGCAGATTTATTTTTTAAAAGCTAAATAGTTAGCCTCAAATGTGGTAATTATTTAGTTTTATTGGTTTGTAGAATAACACAAACTACATTCCCATATCGCCCATGCCACCCATACCGGCCATTGGGTTTTTGTTTTC
>CAYROP010000042.1:0-2319 GCA_964426075.1 uncultured Gammaproteobacteria bacterium
CACAAAGCTATTACCTTGAAAAACTAGGTTGGAAAGGGATTTGTATTGAACCTCAACCAAAATTTGCTCAAAAATTGAGGGAAAAAAGAAATTGCATCGTTGTCGAGAAAGCATGTGGATCACCTAATCAAGTTGGTCAGAAATTGTCCTTGACAATTCTTGGAACAAATGCGGCTCTTTTCCCTAAACGCGTGTTTGCTTGCACTCCCCCTAGCGAAAATACGGTTAACGTTGAACTTGATACACTAGACCTGTTGCAAAAGTGTGATGAAGGAATTGGGGTGAAGGTTTGGTTTTGAGGGTTAGGTCCTAAAAGCCGGCGGCGAGGTTAACAATACCGGCGATGATGGAAAATTTTGTATGATATTTTGGTCTTGGGTATCGATATCTATCTGAAAGAACACGGAAAGTTTTGACACGAGCAAAGGCGTGCTCAACCCCAACGCGGAAGGAGCTTAAAGCTCGGTTATAGTCTCGTTCTTCGTCAGTTAATGCTTTGTTCTTGGATTTTTTATACGGATACTCTAGATGAGGATGCTCGAGCTGATAGCCTTGATAACCGCTATCCACATGACCTCGAGAACCCTTAGGTAAAGGCGGGCCTTGCCGCCTAACTTCTATATCGTGAATCCGACCTGGCAAGGGCTGTGAAACATAGGCAATGCGACCCTTGGCGGTTACAATCATTTCTGTTTTAAGCGTGTGGGCCTTCTTTTTGCCCGAATACCAATTTTCTTGGTTGCGTTGAGGTCTTTCAATCCTTTGTTCTGTGCAATCAAACAACAAAAATTGGGCTTCTTCTTGGCTGACTTCAATTCGAGGCTGAATCCCAAGGACTCGAACTGCTATCTTTTCGATGCGTCCCAAAGAACGACTTATTGTCGCTTTATCAACCCTATACAATAAACCCAAAAATTCTTGGGTGATATGACAGCGATACAAAATCAGCAACACCAAAAGATGATCTTCCAAACCACCAACCCCATAGGGCCGACCTTCTTTTACCTTGCGCTTCGTCACTTCGCGATCCCAGTAAGGCTCAAGCTTTTTGACCATCTCGTCATACCGAACCTCGCTTACGCCTGCTATATAGTGAAATCTCTTCTTGCCTTTAAGGCTCTTAATGCTAAAATCTGTCATGTTGGATGGGCCTCCAAATCCCCCTCCAACATTACCTCACACCAACGACTTCTGGGAAGCCTCTACTTTTGCAACAGGTCTATTTCTTGAAGCATGAAATGTCATACTGAACCTCGATCATTTCACGCCGTTCCTTTTTAGGTATCGCGTCCAATTTTTTTAGATAATCATTCTTTCTCTCCTAAAGGAGGTTATGCCATTTTTTTTGTTTTCGTTTTCAGTCTTGTCTTTGATTTCTTGTTGCTTTTTTTCTTTGGTGTGGGTTTGGATTTGGGTTTTGGCACTAATTTTGTAGATTCGTCCATTTCAATTGCAAAAATCGAAGAAAGTTCCGTATCATCAAACGTCTTTCTACCTGGTTTTGCTTTAGGTGTCAGTTTAACAATGTTCTCAGCCGCTTGAAGCAGTTCATAATGATCCATATGCCGTAAAATAAATAGTTCTTCGGGCTTTTCATCCAGCCGGACACCCACTCCATATAAAACTGCGGCTACATGTTTACACAACGTAGCATAATCCAGGCAGGAACATTGAAGGTTGATTTCATCCGGATGAGGAAAAAGGCCTGATTGTTTAGACGCAATAATCTCCATGACGCTTTTTGAGAATTTCCCTTGCAACAATTCAATAACCGAATCAATTTTACCCGCACAATTTGCAACAATAGTTTTCTATTTTTCTCCTGGCGTTGGTGCGACTGTAATCGTTACATTATAGAGAGAAGAGCCATAGACAAGCGCGTTAATCTCACCTTTTTTGATCTGTATATCAAGCACCGAACCATTTCGTACGTAACTGCGTCCCCGTTCCAGTCGGTAGTCAAAATCGCTATACGATTCTAAATTCTTACACCAAGCTTTACCCTAAAAAGTGTTGGTAATCTGACGACCCTGAATAGTAACAGGGTTTATTTTCCGCCCAGTTTTCCTAAGTTTAGCCACTTCCTTAGCAACGGCTTCCTTCATGTCAGCAACTGACACATAACTAGGCCAATGATAATCCCAAGCCATTAATGTTCTCCCATCGCACGATGAATATCCAAAGAAATCATTTGCATCAACTCTTTATTATTTAATTCAGTCAGTCTTACTTCCTTATCGGCCGATAATATATCATTTGATAATTGTTTTTTTGACGTAATTAAGGTATCAATTTTTTCCTCGATGGTACCGCGACATA
>CAYROP010000043.1:0-1989 GCA_964426075.1 uncultured Gammaproteobacteria bacterium
CTCTTCCAAGGCCTCAATGATATCAGATACCTGAATTTTATCGAACTTCTCAACCGACCAACCGCTTTCATTACCCTGTGGAACTACTTTCACATCGTCTTTGAATCGCTTTAATGCGGAAATCTTTCCTGTGTGAACCACGATTCCGTCACGAATAATTCTGATTTTCATCTGACGTGAAATCTTACCATCCAATACATAACAACCTGCAACCTGACCAACTTTAGTAATATTAAATACTTCACGTACTTCTATATTACCCATTACCTTCTCTTCATATTCAGGAGCTAACATACCCTCCATCGCAGCTTTCACCTCATCAATAGCCTGGTAAATTACCGAATAGTGACGAATATCAATTTCCTCTTTCTCAGCTACCTTCTTGGCATTTCCCGAAGGACGAACCTGGAAGCCGATAATAATGGCATCAGAAGCAGAAGCAAGTAACACATCGGATTCAGAGATAGCTCCCACCGATTTGTGAATTACATTCACTTGGATTTTCTGAGTAGATAATTTCAATAAAGAGTCACTTAATGCTTCTACTGAACCATCTGTATCCGCCTTAATAATTATATTCAACTGCTGGAAATCTCCAATGGCAATACGACGACCAATCTCATCCAATGTGATGTGTTTCTTGGCACGCATTCCTTGTTCACGCTGAAGTTGTAAACGCTTTGCCGCAATCTCTCTTGCTTCACGTTCATCATCCATTACGTTAAACTTATCACCAGCCTGTGGGGCTCCGGTTAATCCTAATATTCTTACGGGTGAAGCTGGACCTACTTCCGTTATTTTCTGGTCACGTTCATTATACATGGCCTTCACTCTACCACTATAGGGTCCGGCAAGGATTACATCACCCATTTGCAATGTACCATTCTGAATTAATACGGTACATATATATCCTTTTCCTTTGTCGAGCTGCGCTTCAATTACCGAGCCGGTTGCATTACGATCAGGATTTGCCTTTAATTGTAACATTTCTGCTTCAAGTAAAACTTTGTCGAGCAGCTTATCAATATTTAACCCTTGCTTAGCAGAAATTTCCTGACATTGATATTTACCACCCCATTCCTCAACAAGGAAATTCATGGCTGCTAAAGCTTCACGAATTTTGTCGGCATTAGCACCGGGCTTATCAATTTTATTAATGGCAAATACAATTGGAACATTTGCTGCTTTGGCATGATTAATTGCTTCCACGGTTTGTGGCATCACACTATCGTCGGCTGCAATTACAATAATTGCAACGTCGGTAATTTGTGCACCACGGGCACGCATCGCGGTGAACGCTTCGTGACCCGGAGTATCGATGAAACAAATATGACGTCCATCTTCCAACTGCACATTGTAAGCTCCGATATGCTGGGTAATTCCTCCGGCCTCACCGGCAATTACATTGGCTTTACGAATATAATCGAGCAATGAAGTTTTACCATGGTCAACGTGACCCATTACTGTTACAACAGGGGAACGAGGTAATAAATCTTCTTCATCATCTTCCTCCTCATCTATAGATTCCTGAATTTCGGCTGAAACGAAATTAACCGTAAACCCGAATTCCTCTGCAATAATGGTAATGGTTTCAGCATCCAAACGTTGATTAATGGAAACAAATAACCCCAAACTCATACAAGCCGAAATTACCTGCGTTACCTGAAGATCCATCATACTTGCAAGTTCACTTGCAGAAACGAATTCAGTTACCTTAATTACTCTTTTATCCTCTTCTGCACGTAAGGCCTCTTCTTCAATCTTCTCCCTGATTTGCTCACGTTTTTCCTTACGCAGTTTTACTGACTTTGATTTACTTCTTTCACTTAAGCGTGCAAGTGTTTCCTTGATTTGCTTTTGGATATCCTCATCGGTAACTTCAGGTTTAACTGTTTTTCCACCTTTGTTACCACCCTTTCCAGGTTGAAATTTATTACCACCACCCTTATTATCCTTGTTATAATTGAAATTTTGAGTATCAACTTTTTT
>CAYROP010000044.1:0-1882 GCA_964426075.1 uncultured Gammaproteobacteria bacterium
CCTGGCAAGACCAGTAGTTCGGATTTGGATGAAAAATATGGCACATTTTTTAACAATTTATCCTACAAAAGGAATATTGATCTTGCTCCCTTTGTACAGCCGCTAGGAATAGTCAAAAAAGAAGGATTAATTTATACACTAACATTTAATTTACCGAACTCTAGCTTTGTTGATTATGATTCCTTGGTTATTACGCTTGAATCGTTAGACCCAAATACCACTGAAAACGATCCCAGACCAGGTCCGGTTATTCTAAATGCTGATTTTTCAGACTAAATATTGTCCAAATTTGCCCAGCTTTTACTAGTAGCCGCCAACCTCTACTATAATAAGAAGAATGGATATCACTAAATTTGGTTTCAAAAAACCAAAACCAAAATCGTTAAAAAAACTAAAAAAATATTTAATTGAGAACGAAGAGGTTTTGTATTTTAGCGGTATTAGCCAAAGATACTATATTATTCAAATAGTCTTTTGGCTTCCTTTCGCCTTTATTTTATTAGGACTTCCCAAGCTGCTCGGAGTTTTAAGAAAAAATCGTGAAATAAGTTATGCCATCACAAACCGTCGATTTATTATCATCGAAGGTATTTTTTCTAAAAAAATAACATCCGCCCCAATTAATCGGGTTACACACGTTACAGTTGAGCAATCTTTTTTTGAAAGATTTTTATACAACTCAGGCGATCTGGATATTGTTACCGCAGGTTATGATAAACACGCAATTGTTATGGAGAAAGTCGCCAATCCAGTCAGGCTCAAAGTTCTATTTGAGGAACTCTCAGATATAGATTTGCCAAAAACTTTACACAGAAAAAAGAAAAAAAACTACGAACTCACACCTAAAATACGTAAACTAAGACCCAGGTAGGGTAATTTTAGTTTACGAGCGGAATAAAGTTTTCAGGGTTAATATTTTGATTCTGGTCATAGATTTCTACATGCACATGAGGACCAGTTGTTCGGCCGGTTAAACCAACCTCACCAAGCTTGTCTTCAGTTCTCACTTCTTGACCAATTTTCACATTAGTATTCGCAAGGTGTGCATATCTGGCGATTAGTTCGTGGCCGTGGTCAACAATAACAGTCAATCCATAACCACCAGCTTCCCATCCGGTATGTATAACTTTACCAGATGTAATTGGGTGAACAGAACTATAAATTTCTGCAGCATAGTCGATACCGCTGTGACCGCGGCGATATCCTTGGCTTTTGTAGCCGCCAACCGGAATAATAAAATCCTCGTCCCATGACTCCCAGCCAATGGTATTTGAAATCTGTCCAAACTCATTCTTTTCCTCACTAGCAGCAATAACAATCTCAATTTGTTCTTGTTTTTTGTTTTGACTTTGATCAACAGAAATAAGTCCAAAAATAACCATAAAAACTGCCAAGATTAAGCCATACTTAATGCTAATTCTTTTGTGTGGAAATGCATTAATTTTTCTATAACTAATTATTATTAGTTTAATAAAACCCATAATAATTATCACAAATAAACCAATGGCCTTTTTAGCTATTAAGCTGATTATTTGTCTAATGAAGGGGAGTAGTTTCAAGCCCTGCGAAGCTATCCAGCTCGCGCAAGGCAAAGATAAATGAGGTTTTTTCGGTCTCTTATTCGATGTTTTTTTCATAATATAACCTCCAAAAAAGGAGATATGAACGACCTATAATATCAAAAAAAGGGGAAAAAGTCAAATCTGGCAATGTCAATCAAAGCATAATTTATGTAAAATTTGTCTACATTTATGACAAAATATTTTAAATTGATTTTCTTGTTTTTACTTGTAATACCTATTTTTGGCTGCAACTCAATTTCAGGCGCAAAAGCCTCGCTTCAAATAACTTCCGATCCGCAAGCTAAAATTATTATTAACGG
>CAYROP010000045.1:0-1866 GCA_964426075.1 uncultured Gammaproteobacteria bacterium
CTTCCGGCGATTCGATGATGACGGCGTTATTGGATTGGGCGCACATGCCGTTTGCTGTCCAGTTTGTGCTCCCGGTCAGCACGGCCTGCGGTTTGCCGGCCGTGTCCACATACACCGCAAATTTGTTGTGGCCGATGTGGTAACCGCTCAGCATGCGGTCGTGAATATCCACGCCGGATTGATGCAGGATGGCGCGGTACGTTTTATTAGTGGCGTCGTCGGGTCCGGTATTGGACAGGATGAGGTGCACGGCCTTGTTGCCCTTGAGCAGTTCCATCAGGTCGGGATCCGTCAATTCGTACAGCGCGCAATAGCACTGCCCGCCGGACGTTGTGGCGCGTTGCAGCAGGCTCAGCAACATGGGTAACGAATCCCCGGCCAGTTTGACGCGCAGCGAGTTGCCCGAGGTCGTGATGTCTTTCGTCAAGGCCGCGAGGCTGGGATTTCCATTGTTGTCGGTTGGCAGCTGATGCGCCACGAACTGGGTGGACAGGATGCCGTTGGTAAAGGCGGCCGAAATGTCGCCATAGTCCGTGGTCAAAGTGACCGGATTGCTCGTCACCGCCAGCGCTTCCTGCGGCCTGAGCCCGCCGGGAGTTCCGACCATGGGCACGATTTCATACTGATACGAGCCGCCGCTCGCCGTGCTGAAATCGCGCCAGCTGAACTTCTGCACCGGCCAGACATCGCTGCCGCGCGGCTTCCATTCCTCGTTGGTCTCACCCTGAAAGGGCACCCAGGTCGGCAGGTGCGTCATCACCCTGGTTTTCAGGTCCGTGCGACGCACGTCAAAGCCCAGACAGTTGGCGATCGGTTCGTCATACTGCCAGGCGAGAAAGACGACGCTGTTGTTGCTGTAAGCAATGGCTTTGGTCATACTGCTCCTATCAATGAGAAATCTGTATGGGTAAAAATTCAGGGCCATAACACCCCGTTCCATCAGGAATCTGAACGGTGCTGCCGTGATGGACGGCCAATCTTTCCTGCTGGCCTCCGTGAACCGCTTCAGCGCCAGGCAGGTGTCGGCTGGCGCTTCTCCAGCAGATCCACGACTTCACTTGCCGGGAGCCCGACGGGCTGGACAGTTGCCGACCACATCTACGCAGAGACCCGGTGAGTGTCCATGTCCAGGACAAATGCATCGGATAGCGTCAATCCCTGCGCTTCGACGGTAAAAAACTCTCCCGCCAACTTACGTGCGGCAATGGTCACGCGTAGAAAGCCAAAGGCCTGATCGTTGTAGGCCACAATGCGCACACTCTGTCCGGGCGCGAGGTTGTTGCCCTTGGGCAGAATGGCGTCAAAGGGAACGGATTGCGGTTGGCCCATGGTTCTTCCATCGCACGCCATCCACATGCGTTCGACCGGGGAATGTCCGCCGCTGCCGGCAATGAGATAGGGGATCTCCCAGCCATCCGCATCGCAAAAAGTGAGCCGCTGGTATAGGTGTGCGTGCGCTGAAAAGACGGCATCGGGACGCTGTCCGCTTTCCACGAATGCCTGTTGTAACCAATACCCAAGTGGACATGCGTTAAGCGCGCCAGGCGTCGCTCCTAACGTGGGATCGCCGCGCTGGGCAAAATTGCTGGCCCCTGAGAAAGGTGGGTAATGGACGGCCAGCAATATCGCTTTGGGGGGCGTATTCCGCGCGTTGCGCTGCTTGATATCTGCCAATTGTGCCACGAGCCAGTCATACTGGGGCCGATTTGATTGATGAGCAGGATCATCCAGCATGCCACCGTTGGCGATGTTGCTGTACAGTCCAATGATGTAGGCGAACGGTGTGCTCAAGCGCCAGTAAACGTAAGGCTGAACCATGGCGGCACGGTTGTCAACGTCATTATCGGGTGACTTACCCTTGTCAGT
>CAYROP010000046.1:0-1572 GCA_964426075.1 uncultured Gammaproteobacteria bacterium
TTACAGGTAGGAAACCGGCGGTTTCTCCGTGTAGTCCTGGTTTTTCATAGACCTCAAATTTCTCGGTATCAAACTGCTCCACCATGCCGAAGCCGCGAAACTCGCGTTCGGCGCCGTCCCAATAGCCGTGGTGATATTTGTACTCGGTGGTCAGCTTGCCTTTGGAAAGGGCGTCAATCACCTCCACACTAGCCACCACTTGCACCGGGAACGGCAGCGGCGTTTTCCAACGCGTCTTACGTTGCTTCTGGTCCTTAAGATAGAAATGTGTGGAGGGCGCGTATTGCACTTTCGTCACCGCGCCCATGTTGTTGTCCATCTCGTGCAACAGATAAGGCTTGATGCCGCTGGTGAAGTCGTGAAAGAACATGGTCTCGCGTCCCGGCGCGGTTGCATCGCGACTCCACAGCACGCCGCTGATGCCGCTGCCAAGCATATCGGCCAAACGCACCGCATCCATGTAGGTTACCGATGGCGTACCTTGAATCTCGATGGGGTCGCTCCAGGCATTGCCGCTCTGGTTGATCCACAGGGTGATTTTGCCATCTCCCACGAAGACGATGTCTGCCAGCCCGTCTCCATCTACGTCTCCGAGCAGGATACGCCGCGGATCATAGCCGAAGGTATAGCCAGAGTCTCGGAACCGGGGGCTGTTCTGCATGTGAATGCGTTTGCCCCATTTGCCGTGCCCCAGGTTGGGCCAGTACTCGACGTTGCCATCATAAACCAGCACGATGTCCTGCAGATTGTCGCCGGTCATATCGCCCCACTTCACACGGGGGTCGGAGAAGTTGACGTTGGGGAACTCATCCAAGGCTTTGCGCTCGACCCATGCCGTGCGCGTCCAGGCCTTGCGGCGGTCCGGGTCATTGAAGAAGCATTCCAGACGCGTGCCCGAGCGAACAACGTCAGTCAGACCGTCGCCGTCCAGGTCAACCAGTTTAACCTCTGGATCTTCGAGATTGAAGCTGGGAGCTTGCTGATAGCGTTGGAAAGATTTTCGATCCCATCCTGGAACCTCGGGATCGAAGCGAAGAGAATAGTAGCCAGACGACTCCGGGTTGGTAACGAGCAAATCAATACGGCCATCGCCGTTGGCGTCAATCATTTGCACGCCGGGATCAGCAAGAGTGAGTCCAGCCGGCGCCTCGCGCATTGGACGGGGCATATCAAACCGGCCGTCGCCGAGATTGCGCCAGTAACGCACTGTGCCGTTCATTTCCAAAATATCGGGCAGGCCGTTGCCGAAGAGATCGGCCATTTCAAGATTGGGACTTCCCAAAGACTGCGCTGGCAAGTCGCAACCGGTGAGCGGAAAGAAATCTCTGTTTTCCGGCTCGAAGTGCGTGTAACCAAACTTGAGCGGCGGCAGTTCCTCCGAGGGCTTGCCGGCATCGTCATAACCGACAACTTTGATTTGCTTGAGAAGTGAAACTCCGTTGTGTGGATCATTCTCGTATTCGAGCTTGTAAGTGCGGACCGAGCGAGCTTGACCGGCGTGCGTTTTGATGTTGATCTCTTTGCAGCGCATGCTGCTGCGGAGTTCAAAGCCAGAGCGATATTCGGAGAAAG
>CAYROP010000047.1:0-1519 GCA_964426075.1 uncultured Gammaproteobacteria bacterium
GTAGAGCTATTTTGTAAACCTCAAACATAATCGCAATGAGCAAAAAAGCAATTTTATTTATATTCTTAATAAGCATGCCTCTTATACAGCAATTCTCGCTATTAACAGACAAGCGAATATGTTTTTATTTTACTCCAATAGCACTATTTTAAACTTGACCTCATTGGCAATTATTCGGTATAACTGTTCCCAATTGCGACAAGGAATTACATAAAAAGTACTTCTGACTGCCTCCCATAAACTTTTTTTGTTATGGCAATATTGAAGTGCTTTTTTAAATGCCACATCAACACTTTGCGCTATCTGGTCTATCAAAAAGGCTAAAAAAGTAAGCAGCATAAAGTTAGTTGCTAAGTTCTTCTTGCCATGTCCGTAATTATGCTCTAAATGATAGCCCTGTGTTTTAAGCGTATTGAATGTTTCATTTTCTATTTTCCAACGACTTCGCCCCACCGTTACCAACTCAACAATATTGTCCTGCGTAATGTCCAGATCGGTAATCCATGTATTGCGGTAAACCCGTTCGCCCTTTTTGTTGTATTCCTCAAATTCATAGTAATTAACCAATATGTCCTGGTGCTGACCATTTAATATCAAGCCGTTACGCCAACTCGCCCGACACCGGTGCCCTTTCTCATTGTTCCATTCTTTAACTGCTAATGCCCCGTCTTGCCGCAACCTGCCTACTTGTACTAAAACATAGCCTTCCTTAATACCCATGATATAGCGAATGGCTTGTGCTTGCAGGTTTCTTATCATGTTCCCATTCGGATATAAACCGTCAAACAGCCCTATCAATTTATACTTTGTGGCAGGCAAGACAGACCTTATTTGAGGCATAAGTCGATGAGCAGCATTTAATTCACAGTCGTTTTTATCTTTGCCGTCTTGCTTTACTATGGCTTCACATGCCACCGGAAACACTTCTTTCTGCCCATTTTTAACCACTACCCCAACTAATGCCTGATGATGGTAGTTCGTTTTACCCGATGTTGTTTTTTCCAAACAATGCGGACAAGACGTGCTGCCCGAACAGTAGTGTTGCGTTCCATCTACCGCACAACAATAATACCCGCCCAACACCTTATAATGCGCTAATACACCTGTTTGCTCCAACTCTTCAAACAACTCACCAAAGCCGTGCTTTATGTCTTCGGGCGCTATCCCATCTATCGCCTCGCGTATGGCAGTATCCGAATAAATCGTCTCTATCCCATATAAATGCTCCAAATTTGCCCGCCTGGTGTCAAAATTGTTTTGAAAAAAAAGTAACGATGGATCTTTTAGGTGAAACATCGCAAAAGCTGTCATTAAATAATCATTTAATGCCCGCCGAGCGTTCCTGTAACGATGCTCCCCTACCTTTGTAAAGCAAACCCTTAGCTTGTTGATAAGTTTATCTACCATACCGGTTAATTTTTCTACAAAATTCGCATCTTTTGTCTTTCTTTGTAATTCAATTCCTAATTTAATAGCGAGAATTGCTGGGTTATACTATTATGGTTTAGTAAATATCAAT
>CAYROP010000048.1:0-1517 GCA_964426075.1 uncultured Gammaproteobacteria bacterium
TTTTGAACTTTTAGGCCCATGGAGACTTGAAAACCTGTTAGGTCCAATTTACTTATGTACATCTTAAGTAAGTCGTAATTTTCTTTAGCCTTTTCCGATACGCTTTCCGCATCATCATTGCCTTCATAGAATGCATTGGCCCAAAAAATAACTCCTATTTTCTTATTTTCGTCTTGGTTTGAATTTCTTATCAAATTAACAAGGTTTGAGACTACCTGGATATCTTCGGAGTTTATAGCCACTGGTACCGCTATAGTTATATCAGGCTCTTCGTCATCTGGATCACTAATTGACTCTAGAAGTCGATGGTTCTCCGCCATCTTTTCAGCTCCAGTCGATAAATACTTAACTTTGTCCTCAATGATTGGTGAAAAATCATCGCTATAACCAGGGTCTTCTTTACTCCACAAATAATTTTGCAGGAATCTTTCAGGACGAGCATTTTGCAATACGCCACTTAGCGCTACACCTCTAAGAAAACAGTAGTCGTCAATATTCTCCCGTAACGTTTCAGGATTTGCCAAATCTAAAGGCCTGATTTCTTGGGAAGACCCTTGTGTGAGTTCTAGATTTTTGCTCATTTTTAGTTAGTTTGATTATTGTTTTTGTTATTGTATTTTCTATATTAACAAATAATTGATTTTTTGTCAATGTTATCGAATGTCTTCTGTTCCAGTTTCAAAATCGGTCAAGGACTGGGTGTTAACTCTACTCCAACATTTGCTATCAACGGAAAGAAAATAGAAAGCCCAAAAAGTGTTGATGAATTCAAAAACCTCATAGACGAAGCCATCAAGAACTCAAGTCAAAATCAATAATTAGCGAATTTTCTTAATAATATTGCTCAAATTTGCGTGGTTGATGCCACTTTTTCGTCTATCATGCTCAAGCTGAACACTTGCATGTAGCTTTTTCATCATTGGGCTAGTTGCTTCTTTTTCGTGTAATGCCTTAAACTCTCTGTCAAGTTGAGTTAACTCATCATCACTCAACTCTTCAAGCTCAACGAAAGCATCTCTAGCGCGCGTTGCGCGGATAAGCTCATCCAGCTTTAACTGCATAGCCTTACTGTCACGGTTCTGCGTATTTTGAATCAAAAATACCATCAAAAACGTAACAATGGTTGTTGTAGTATTAATAAAAAGTTGCCAGGTATTAGAAAATCCAAACAATGGACCCGTTGCCCCCCATACAAAAACAATAATAATCGCTCCCAAAAACGTAGAGGCATGTCCGGCAGTATTAGATATCTTGGTGGCGATTCGTCGAAACAAATTGTTCATGTCGTGTCTTTAGAGGCGTAAATAGTTATGGTTTGCTACACTAAATAATAACACCTTATGAAAAATAGAAATTGGCTTAGAATCCTCTCGCTTGAGATTAGAATCACATTTCTCTTTGAGAAATGGAATGAGACGCACATGTGGTGCGAAGAAATGAATATCGCAAAAGAAAATGTGATTATAAACCAAGAACTCTTGTCTGGGCTTGGCTACGCCAAGTCTCGGGCCAGAGAG